>CAYNMI010000115.1:0-3893 GCA_964398095.1 uncultured Desulfobacca sp. | reverse complement strand
CCCTATCTTTTACCGCCTCCCAGGCCAGGGCCGCGGCTTCCTGGGGGGTGCCGGCCCGAATCAGGCCCGGCAGGTCCCAGGTGACGTTCAGGGCGATCACCGGCTTGCCCAGTTTCAGGGCAATGGCCGCCTCGGACACGGTGCCGTAGCTGCCGTCCACCGCAATGAGGGCGTGGGCGCTGTGGGCGATGAGCACGTTGCGGGCGTGCCCCAGGTTGGTGGCGATGGTATAGGTGAGGTATGGGTTGGCCCGGCGGCGGTCCCCATCGGGGAGGATCCCCAGGCTGACGCCTCCGGCTTCCCGGGCGCCCTGGGCCGCGGCGGCCATCACCCCGCCCAGCCCGCCGCAGAGGAGCACCGCGCCTCGCTTGGCCACCTCCCGGCCCACTTCCCGGGCCAGGCCGGCGGTCCCGGCACTGACTTCACTCCCGCCGATTACCGCGATATAAATTGGTTGCGTCACTTTGTCCCCTTTTATCACGAATGGCCTTTATCCCGATTATTATGGTAAAATGGCGGCCAGAGAGGAGGTTGATGTGAGACCCGAGAGCCATTCTATGCGCTTAGTCAAGTATTGCCTGGCCCTGGGGCTGGCCCTGGTGTTGCTGCTGCCCGGCCCCGGCTGGAGCGAGGTCCTCAAGGTGACTCAGTCTAACCAGTCCCTTTATCCGGACCCGGATTTCGGCGACCACCCCGTCGCCCAGGTGCCCGTAGGGGCCGAAGTCAGCGTCGTCAACCAGGCCGGCGACTGGTATAAGGTGGAGTACCAGGGCAAGACCGGCTGGCTCAACCGCCAGGCCGTGGTCCAACCCCAGTCAGGCTCCAAGTTCAACCTGCAGGGGCTGCTGTTCGGCACCCCGGTGAAGCAGACCAGCAGCGACGAAGTGGCCCTGGCCGGTAAGGGCTTCACCCCGGAAGTGGAAAATACTTACCGCGCCAAGCACCCGAATATGAATTTCGCCATGGTGGACAAGATTGAGAGCTTTAAGGTAGCCCCCGCCACCCTCCAGGCCTTTATCCAGGAAGGAGACCTGAAGCCATGAGAGCTCTATGCTGCTTAGTTTTAGTGTGCGTGGCGCCCTTCCTGGTGGGGGGCTGCGTCGCCACGGCCCTGGTGCCGGTGGCCGCCATCGCCGCCAAGGGCGTGTCCAAAGCCACCGTGGCCGCCCGGCCCATCAGCGATTCCGAGGAATACTATATCGGCCGGGCCGTAGCCGCCCGCATCCTTACCAATTATAAACTGGATCCGAACCCCAAACTTACCGAGTACGTCAATGAGATAGGGAACGTCGTGGCCCGGAAGTCCTCCCGGCCCAATCCCTTCCGGGGCTATCACTTTGCGGTGTTGGACACCGAGAAGATCAATGCCTTTGCCTGCCCCGGCGGCATTATCTTCGTTACCCGGGGCCTGATCAAGGCCTGCCAGAATGAAGACCAACTGGCCGCGGTGCTGGCCCATGAGGTGGGGCACGTGGTCCACCGGGACGGCATCAATTCCATCAAACAGTCCCGCTGGACCGAAGTCTGGACCGCCATGGGGAAAGAAGCGGTCACCATGTACGGCGGCTCGGTGGCCGCGGGGCTGGTGAGCCTGTTTGAAAGCTCCATTGACGACGTCTTTAAGACCATCGTGGTGGACGGCTATAGCCGCAAGGCGGAAGAGGCCGCCGACATCGTCGGGATACAGGAACTGTGCCGGGCCGGCTATGACCCCAACGCCCTGGTGGCGATCCTCAGCATCATGGAGGCCAAGGGCAAGGGTACCAGCAGCGGCATGTTCGAGACTCACCCCCCCACCGCGGAGCGCCTGGCCAAGGCCAAAGCCGAAGCGAGCCACTGCCCCCCGGCCAAGGGCGTGGCCCTGCGGGCCAAGCGGTTTAAAAAGGAAGTGTCTTAGAGTGCCGGGACTGGCCGCAGGCCGTCGCCGGCAGGTAACGTCCGGATAGTCGATTAGGGGCAAGGCGGTCCGCGCCTCGCCCCTTCCCGTCCGGTCCCCTCAGTGAAAATCCAGGTAGTCCTTTTCCAGGGTGAAGCGCGCCGACTGCTTGCGGCCGCAGCACCGGAAGTCCGCCTGCCACTCCTCAAAATAATCTTCCGTCCGTTGGGCTTTGGGGCTCACTTCCTGCCAGCCGCCGCATTCTTCGCATTGCGCCAGAAATTTACCCGCTTCGATTTTGGTAGTGGCCTGCCCCACAACCTCCCCCTACTCCTTGGCCGCCGCTGGCCGCCGGGACGCCTGGAGGTAGAAAATTACCGGCACCACCACCAGGGAGAAGGCGGTGGAGGCGAACAGTCCGAAGATGAAGGACCAGGCCAGGCCCGAGAAGATGGGGTCCAGGGTGATGACCCAGGAGCCGAACATGGCCGCCAGGGCCGTGAGCAGGATGGGCCGGAAGCGCACCGCCCCGGAGCGCAGCACCGCCTCCTCCAGCGGGTACCCCCGGTCCAGGTGGTGGTGGATGAAGTCGATGAGGATGATGGAGTTGCGCACCACGATCCCCGCCAGGGCGATCATGCCGATCATGGCGGTGGCGGTGAAGTAGATGGGGTTGGCAAACCCCTTCACCGGGCTGGTGAACAAGAGATTCAGCAGGGCGAAGCCGGGCATCACCCCGATCATGGTGAGCGGTATGGCCACCATGATCACCAGGGGCATGGTGTAGGACGAGGTCTGGAGCACCAGCAGGATGTAAATGCCCACCAGGGCCCCGGCAAAGGCGATCCCCAGGTCCCGGAAGACCTGCACCGTGATCTTCCACTCCCCCTCCCCGGCGTAGTTGACGTGGTAGCCCGGAGGCAGCGGGGTTTTGTCCGTGTCGGCCTTCAGGTCCAGGATGGCGTTCACCGGGCTTTGGCCCGCGGTGTCCCCGGTGACGAACACCACCCGTTTCAGGTTTTTCCGCATGATGGATTTGGGGGCCTGGTCCAGGTCGAAGCGCCCCAGTTCTTGTAGGGGCACCATGGTCCCCTGGGGATTCTTGAAGTAGAGCTGCCCCAGGCTCAGGGTGGAGGAGCGCCACGCGGTGGGCCCCCGCAGAAAAATCTCCAGGGGCAGGCGCTCCGGGGCCACGTGGACCCGGCCCACCGCCTCCCCGGCCTCGGCGATGGCCAGGCCCCGGGCGATCTTGGCCTCACTCAGGCCGCTCAAGGCCGCCTTCTGCCGGTCCACCAGGAAGCGGAAGCGGGGTTCCGCAGTTTCCACCGAGGTATCCACGTCCACCACGCCCCTGGTCTTCAGAAAGAACTGTTTAACCTGATCGGCGGCCCGAATGATGCTGGCGTAGGAACTCCCCGGCGGCCCGTAGACTTCCCCCACCAGGGTCTCCAGGACCGGCGGCCCCGGCGGCACCTCGGCGATCTTGAGGCGCACCTTGTACTGCCGGGCGATCTTCTCCAGGGCCGGCCGGACCCACAGGGTGACGGCATGGGACGCGGCCGACCGCCGCTCCTTGTCCGCCAGGTTGACCCGGAGCTGGCCCACCCACGGCCCCCGCATGAGGTAGTAGTGGCGCACCAGGCCGTTGAAGTCGATGGGGGCGTTGACTCCGGCGTAGGTGACCACGTTGTCCACCTCTTTGACCGTGGTCAGGTAGCGCCCGAAACTCTTCAGGGCCTCCTCTGTGGTCTCCAGGGGGGCGTCGTTGGGCAGATTGGCCACCACCAGAAAATCGTTCTTGTTGTCAAAGGGGAGCATCTTCAGGGGCACCAGCCCGAATACGGGCAAGAGCACCGAAATCACGAACAGGACCACCACTCCCAGCAGAAAGAGGCGGCTCTTGTGGCGGCTGTCCAGGAGCGGCCTCATGATCCGGGTGTAGGTCCGGTAGACCCAGCTCTCTTCCAGCACAAAGGGCTTTTCCTCTTTGCCGTAATCCTTCTTAAGGAAGTGGTAG
>CAYNMI010000114.1:0-7730 GCA_964398095.1 uncultured Desulfobacca sp. | reverse complement strand
AAATGGAATTATTTCTTGTTGGCCTTCCGGTATGTGGCAATTTCAGCGTCAATCTCCTTCTCGGTGATCTTATCCAGTCCCGCCGCTTGGGCGCTTAACTGAATTCTGGTCAGAAGTTCCGGCTGCTTGACCACATTCGTGAGATAATCTCGCACGCTCATAATCACCACTTTGGCTTTACCCCGCCGGCTCACCACAAAGCGCACCTGGTCGGCGTCCACTTCGTCCATAAGCTCGCCAAAACGGGTGCGGGCCGTGAGGGCGTCAATTAATTTGGTTATAGATTTGGCCCCGGATTCCACCTTTCCCTCCCACTAAGCCATGAGTTAACTCATCAGTTAATCCATGATAACAGAGTCAGTGAGTTTGTCAAATTTACTCCCCCGCCCCCGCCAGCCATGCCTTCAAATTCTCCGCCACCTTCTGATTGAAGCCCGGCAGGGCGGCGATTTCTGCTGCCTCGGCGGTCTTGATGGCCTCCACGTTGGGAAAATGTTCCAGCAAGCGCCGCTTGCGGACCGGACCGATGCCCGGGGCCGCATCCAGGGCCGAGGCCAGCAGTTCCTTCCTCGCCCGCTTGCGGTGGTAGGTGATGGCGAAGCGGTGGGTCTCGTCCCGGAGCCTGAGGAGCAGGAGCCAGCCCGGGGCGTTGGCCGGGGGCAGCAGCGGGTTTTTGCGGCCCGGCAGGAAGAGCCGGTCCCGCACCGGGCGGCCCTCACGTTCCGCGGCCTTGGCCAGGCCCACCACCGGGATTTTCGCCAGGGCCAGTTCTTTCAGGGTCTCCAGGACCACGTTCAATTGGCCCCGGCCGCCGTCCACCACCAGCAAATCCGGCAGTTCCGGCTCCGCCTTGCCGTAGTGGCGCCCCACCACCTCCCGGAGCATGGCGTAATCGTCCTGGCCCGCCACCCCGCGAATCTTAAAGCGGCGGTAGCGGGATTTGTCCGGGACGCCGTCCTTGAATGACACTAAGGCCCCCACGGGCTGCTCGCCTTGCAGGGTGGAGATGTCCAGGCAGTCCAGGCGCGCCGGCCTCTGGGGCAGGTGCAGGCGGGCCTGCAGGTCTTGGAGGGCCGCGTCGGGGTCCGGGGGGCTCCGGCGGCGCTTCAGCGCGGCCCGGGCATTGTCCGCGGCCAGGGACAGCAGCCGGGCCCGGTCGCCCCCCGGGGCCACCAGGAGGGCCACCCTGGAGCCTTTTTCGTCGCTGAGCAGGGCCTCCAGGAGGCGGCGGTCCGGGACCTCGCCGGGCAGCAGCAGTTCATCCGGCAGCGGCCGGCCCTCGGCGTAGTACTGCGGCAGGAAGGCCCCCAGCAGATCGCCGCCGGGAGGCAGTTCCGGGAAAAAATATTCCCGGCCGCCGGTAACCAGCCCGGCCCGCACCAGGAGCACCACCACCAGGGCCTGGCCCGCGGCCTCGGCCAGGCCCAGGACGTCCTGGTCCCGGAAGTGAGGCCGGGCCATGTCCTGGCGTTCCAGGGTGGCGGTGATGGCCTTGATCCGGTCCCGGAGGCTGGCGGCCCGCTCAAAATCCAGGTTCGCCGCGGCCTGCTCCATCCGGGCCTTGAGCTTTTTGACGAGATTGCCGCCCTTGCCTTTGAGAAAGAGCACGGCTTCCTGCACCGCCTGGCGGTAAGCGTCGGCGCTGACCAGCCCGGCGCAGGGTCCCAGGCAGTGGGCCAACTGGTATTCCAGGCAGGGGCGGGAGCGGGGCGCCAGGCGCCGCTCCTTGCAGGTGCGCACCCCGAAGGCCTGCTTCATCACCTTCAGGGTCTCCCGGGCCATGCCGGCGGAGGCATAGGGGCCGAAATAGAGGGCCCCGTCCGGCTGGAAGCGCCGCACGAACCGCAGGGCCGGAAAGGTTTCTTGTAAGTCAAGCCGGAGGCAGAGATAATTTTTGTCGTCCCGGAGCATGACGTTGTAGCGGGGCCGGTGCTCCTTGATGAGGTTGCGCTCCAGGATGAGGGCCTCCCGGCCGGTGGCGGTGAGGATCACGTCCACCCGGGCCATTTTCTTCAACATCAGGGCGGTCTTGGGGTCGTGTTTGGCCGGGGTCTTGAGGTAGGAAGTTAGGCGGTGCTTCAGGTTGACCGCCTTGCCCACATAGAGCACCCGGCCGGCGGCGTCTTTGAACAGATAGACGCCGCTGCCCGTGGGGATGCGGGGCATGGCCGCGGCCAGGGCCGGATAAGGCGAGGCGGGCTTTACATCGGTTTCAGGCATCTTATATTAAGATAACAGGACCCGCCGGCCTGTCAAGGCGAGGCGGACGCCGCCTGGCCGACCTGCACCAAGGAGGGTCAACTTCCGGTCTGGGTTTTGCGCCGCGCCCTTGGGCATCATTCCCGGATCAGGTTGCCGACGGCGCCCGCGTCTCCGGTTCAGCCGGTGCGGTGGGGGACCTATATCTGGATGACCATGGCTTTATGCTGAGCGCGTGGGAGAATTTAGGGAAGGAGAAGCTTTTATGACGTTACCCCAAAGGCCTCTGGGGCGCACCGGCCATGCCGCCACTATTTTGGGTCTGGGCGGCGAAGGCGTACTGCGGACCTTCGGTTACGATCACCAGACCCAGGCCGTTATCCAGGCGGCCCTTTCGGCCGGGATCAATTACTTTGAGACCGCCCGGGCCTATTCCGGCAGTGAGGCCTACTTGGGCCGCAGTCTGAAAGGGCACCGGGAGCGGATTTTTCTGACCAGCAAGACCCATGGGCGCACCTTTAACGAGGCCATGGCCCATCTCACCATCACCCTGAAGAACCTTAATACGGATTATCTGGACCTGTGGCAGGTGCACGATATCCGGACTATGGACGAAGTCGAGGGCCTCGGGGGTCCCAGCGGGGCCCTGGAGGCGTTGCACCACGCCCGGGAGCGGGGCTGGGTGCGGTTCATCGGCGTCACCGGCCACCACGACCCGGCAGTCCTGCTCCGGGCCCTGGAACTCTATGAGTTTGACACGGTGCTCCTGCCGGTGAACCCGGCGGAACCCCATCACGCCAGTTTTCTGCCCGTGGCCCAGGAGGCCATGGCCAAAGGCATGGGGGTCGTGGCCATGAAAACCCTGTGCCGGGGGCAGCTCCCCCAACTGGCGGAAGAGCCCGGCAGGATCGTGGGGGAGTTGCTGGCCTACGCCCTGAGCCAGCCCGTCTCCCTGGCGGTGGTGGGGGCCGACTCCGCGGTCCAGGTCCAGGAACTGGCCGCGGCGGCCCGGGACTTCGCGCCCATGACCCCGGAGGACCAGCGCCGCCTGGAAGAAGCGGTGGCTCCCCTGGCCCGGCAGTTGATGTATTATAAGCCTTAGGTTTTACGGAGGGAAAATCATCGAGAGGAGAACAGCGTGGCAACCCGGCCTCACCGCCCACCCATTAAGGCCCTGGCCTTTGACGCGTACGGCACCCTGTTTGACGTACACTCCGTCATCCTGGCCCTGAAGGAATTTTTCCCCCAGCAGGCCGATCTCTTGAGCCAGACCTGGCGCACCAAGCAGTTGGAGTACACCTGGCTCCTCAGCCTGATGGGCCATTACCGGGACTTCTGGCAGATCACCCGGGATGGACTGATCTTTGCCTGCCGGTCACTCAAAGTTCCCCTGGAACCACCGGTCCTGGATCGGTTGCTGGAGGCCTATCTTCACCTTGGGGTCTATCCGGAGGTGGGCGCGGCTCTGGCAGACCTGGCCGCGGTTCCCCGGGTCATTCTCTCCAACGGTTCCCCCCGGATGTTGGAGACGGTGGTAGAAAACGCGGGCCTGAGGGGCGCGTTCTCCCGGATTATCAGCGTGGACGTAGTGAAGATCTTTAAGCCCCATCCCCGGGTATATGGTTTAGCGGCAGACGCTTTGGGGTTGGAGCCCGGAGACGTGGGGTTCGTGTCGTCCAATGCCTGGGATGCTTGCGGGGCCAAGGCTTTCGGGTTTTGGACCTGCTGGCTGAATCGCAGCGGCGCCCCCTGGGAGGAGTTGGGTTTCGCTCCTGATGTTACGGTAAGCCGGTTGACGGAATTGGCGGATATCCTGGGATGAGAGGCAGGAGTGCTGCTGCTTCACCCCTCCCCCTCACCTTTGGTCAATAAGCCTTCCAGCCTCTTCCCCACGTACCAGTCGATCTGGCGGCAGATGCCTTTGATCACCTGGGCCTCCCGGGCCCGGAGGCCGTGCCGGGCAAAGAGCCGGCGGACGTTGAACATCCAGTGCTCCGGGTTCTGATGGCTGATGAAGTTGATCTTGACCAGGGTCTCCTGGAGCATGGCGTACATGGTCTCCAGCTCCCGGGAGTTGGCCAGGCGGGGCTCGTGGCGGGGTTTGGCGCTGACCGCGGTGAAGAGCTCATAGGCCATGACCATGACGGCCTGGGCCAGGTTCAGGGAGGAACACTCCCCGGTGGGGATGGTGACCAGGGCGTGGCAGAAAGGCAACTCGTCGTTGGTGAGGCCCCAGTTTTCCGGCCCGAAGAGCAGGGCGACGTCGTTGGCCGCAGATATTTCCACCAGGCGGGGGGCCAGTTCCCGGGGGGTGAAATAGGCGTTGCGCACCCCCCCCAGGCGGGCGGTGGCGCCCACGATATATTGAAAGGGAGCCAGGGCCACGGCCAGGTCGTCGTGGACCTCCATGGCGTCCAAAAGACGCACGGCGGGTCCGGTGGCCATCATGGCCATGCGTTCCCGGTGCAGGTCGGCGGGCTGCACCAGCACCAGGCGATTGAGGCCCATGTTGCAGGCGGCCCGGGCCGCGGCGCCGATGTTTTCGGCCAGTTGGGGCCGGAAGAGGACGATGGCCACGCGCTCCAGACAGACCCGGGCGGCTGGCTCCACTTTACCTGGTTTCTCCTGCATGGCTTCACTTTAGCATATCCCGGGGCCGGGGAAAATGAAGCAGTTTTCAGTTTTCAGTTTTCAGTTTTCAGTAAAAAGATTGAATTTTAATTCCTCGAACTAGCTCTGACCCCTCTTCCCGGGATAAATTCTCTCTCAGATCAAAGAGTCAGGTCTGTTCTTCATTGACAGGAGCAACAAAATTGGTAAAGTAGTGGGGGTGCGATACCGATAATTTTCTGACGCGAGGTGAGGCAGTGGCAGGGCCAGAGATTGACAGAGTGGAAAGCCTTGACCGCCTCCCTGCCTCACTTTTTGATTACCGTCCCAAGTCCCTGCCTGAGAAGGCGCCCCGTTTTTCCATACTGCAGCCACTGCATCAGTTTCTCGCCAGACTTTTTACGCCTGCCCCGAAATTAGCCAAGATTGGATCACCTGCGGCCCAGGCGCCCCTGGCGTCGAGGGTGAGGGAATACCGCAATAGATTTGAACCCCCTGGAGGTTATGGCTAAATAGGCCGGCAAGACACCACGATGGTGGAGGAGGCCGGCTTTCGGGTCAATTTGCCCCACTCTATCACCGTTTACACCCACGAAAAACCAATCCACCAGATATTGTCTGATTGACCTAATTTATAGATTTACGTAATTCGCGGCCGGGGTCCTGGTCTGGGATGAGCGGAGGGGCGATGCAAGGGATTGAATTGATAAAAAATCTTGCCGAACTCGATCGAGAGTTGGTGGAAAAGGTGGAGGAAGCCCGCCGGTCGGCCGACCAGAAGATCAAGGACGCCGAAGCCGAGAGTCAACGCCTTTTGGCTGAGGCCGAGGCTCAGAGCCGCCAGATGGAAGAAGTATCCCGGGCCCGCATAGCCGAGGAAAGCTCAAAACTGGCTGAGGAGGCCCGGGCCCAGGCCGAAGGGGATCAAGAACGCCTCCGCAGTCAGGCTCTGCCAAACCTTGACCGGGCGGTGGAATTCATTCTCTCTGAGGTCATACCGTGATTGCCCAGATGGAAAAACTCGTTATCGTGGGCCCGAAGCGGTTGGCCCCCCGGGTTTTGTTCAAGTTGCAGCGGGCCGGCGTGGTGCAGATTGAGGCGCTGCCCGGGGACCAGATTGAGGCCTACCGGCTGGAGTCCGAGGAAGAGACCCGCCTCCGGAGATGGGAAGCGGTGGCGATATCCGCGGACCATACCGCGCATCTCCTGGGGTTGGCACTCGATGACGGGGCGGAACCCTTCCCGGGCGACCTGGAGGAGGCTGCGGCTACTGCTTCCGCCTATGAAAAGCGAGCCGCCAGGCTGGTAGAACAGCGGGAACAGCTCCGGGATGAACTCCAACTCATTGACCAGTACAAAGCGGTCGTGGTGCATCTGGCGGAAGCCGTACAGAGTCTGGACAGCAGTCCCTGGCTGGCGGTTATCCCCTTTTTGGTCCAGAGGCGGGAAGACCTGGCGCACACGGAACAGGAACTGACGTCGGCGTTCAATGACCGTTTTCTGCTGACTGAGGGGATGGTGGGGAACGTGATCGTCGCGGTCATCATTACCCGGAAACGTGACGCCGGGGCCGCCAGAGGTATTCTGGCGCACGCAGGTTTGCAGGAACTCCCCCGGATGGGGGAATACGCCAAGATGGACCTCAGGACCATGGCAGAGGGGCTGACGGAAAGGGCCAGGCTGGCCCCGGCCGAGCTGGCCGGGGTAGAGGAGGAATTGCGCCATTTGGGGCAGGAAGCCGGCGGGGAGTTGCAGGCCATATGGACCCAGGCCACCGATGAAGCCAACCGCCTGCACGCCCTTAAGGCCATGGCTTCGGGCCATTACGGCTTCGCGCTGTTCGGTTGGGTGCCGGTCAGTCTGAAGCACCGGGTCGTGGAGCTCCTGGACCGGCTCGACGATCAGATCCTCTATGCGTTCGATCCGGCCGAAGATCATCAGGAACCTGAGCATATTCCGGTGATGCTGGACAACCCGGCTTGGGTCAAACCCTTCGAGGCCCTGATCTCTTTTTTGAATACGCCGCGCTATGACAGTTGGGATCCCACCTGGATCACTGCCGCCCTGTTTCCGTTGTGGGTCGGCATGGTCATCGGCGATATCGGCTATGGCCTGGTGTTTGCCGGGCTGGCTTTGTACCTGCGAACTTTTGTGCGACGCCAGCAGCCGCTCCGGATAGATTTTTTCAAGATACGGCTGGCACCTGAGGGAGTGGCCCAGTTGGTGCGGATCATGACGCCCATAATCGTCTGGACGATCATCTGGGGCGTGGTCTATGGGGAATTCTTCGGCAACCTGTTCCAGAAGTTGGGCATCTTTGCGACGGAGCGCTATCCGGGAATGATCCCCACCCTGATTCCCCGGACTGAGACTGCCACCACCGCGACCTTGTTGATTCTGATTTCCATCGGCTTCGGGGTCTTCCAGGTGCTGCACGGTTTCGCCCTGAAGGCGCGGATGAGCCGCCGGCAGGGGTCACGCCGGCATTTCTGGGAAGGCAGCGGCTATTTCGGCGGGGTGGCGGGCCTGATCTTCTTCGCTTACGCCTTCATGACCCATAGCTACCCTCTGTGGCTGCTTCTGCTGATCATAGCGAGCTTCGCCTTGTTTGTGGCGGGCCTGCTCCTGGCCAAGATGCCCCTGATGATTGCGGAACTCCCGACTCAAGGGGGACATATCCTGAGCTACATCCGGATCTACGCGGTGGGCCTGGCGTCAGCCATACTGGCCAATCTGGCCACTGACGTGGCGTTTGCGCTGTTTCACAGAGGCGGGATTTTCGGGGTGGTGGTGGGGGTGCTCATCGGCATTCTGCTGGGCCTTTTGATCCATACCATCCTGCTGCTTCTGCTCACCGTGAGTCATATCCTCCAGCCCATTCGTCTCATCTGGGTGGAATTTTTCACCAAGTTTGATTTTTA
>CAYNMI010000113.1:0-7864 GCA_964398095.1 uncultured Desulfobacca sp. | reverse complement strand
ACGTCTTTGGCATGGCCAATGAAGTCCTGGGCTTTGCCGTGCGGGGCATTTCCGACCTCATTATGGTCCCCGGGTTTATCAATGTCGATTTCGCCGACGTGCGCACGGTGATGAAAGAACGGGGCATGGCCCTTATGGGCACCGGCATCGCCAGCGGCGGCAACCGGGCCGCGGACGCCGCCCACAAGGCCATCTCCAGCCCCCTCCTGGAAGACATCTCCATCCGCGGCGCCCGGGGCATCCTCATCAACATCACCTCCGCCCCCGACATCTCCATGGAAGAATTGAAAGAGATCTGCGGCATCGTCCAGGAAGAAGCCCACGAAGAAGCCATCATTAAGTGGGGCCTGGTCTGGGACGAGTCCCTGGTGGAAGAACTCCGGGTGACGGTCATCGCCACCGGCATCGGCAAGAGGAGCGAAGCCGAACGGGCCGCCTGGTCCCAGGGCGCCCCGGCCCAGCCGGAAGATCTGGAAATCCCCACCATCTTGCGGACTCCCGAAAACCCCGAACGGGCCGCCGAAGCCGCCAAGAACGGCGCCAAAAAACCCCTGGGGGTGGTGGCCGCCAAGAAATTCATCGTCCACCCCGACCTGCAGTACGAGGAAAACGAACTGGACACCCCGCCGTTCCTGCGCAAGGCGGATTGACGCGGGTTTTCGGTTTTCAGTTTTCGGTTTTCGGTGGGGGCGTGACTTTTCACGCCCCTTTTTCTTTCCGGCGCTTAGTCGATCTTGTTCCCAAGCTCATGCTCGGGCAGCCCGTAGGGCGGGAAAGCGCAGCGCATCCCGCCTTGTTCAACACAATGTCATGTAGGGTGGGTACTGCCCACCATTTCCCTGCTTCCAGAACCCAAATCCCATGTCCACCAAAATCAAAGCCCGCCTGAAACAGCTCATCTCCCAGGAACAGGGCGCCACTGTGCGGGAGTGGGGCGCCCGCTTTCCCGTCGCTCTGGTCTACCCCCAGATTTATCCCGTGGCCATGGGCAACCTGGGCTTCCAGGCCATCTACCACCTCCTCAACGCCCACCCCGAGTTCGTTTGCGAGCGGGCCTTTTTGCCCACGCCCGAGGAGTGGGAGGAGCATCGCCGCACCCGCACCCCCATCCTCACCCTGGAATCCCAGCGGCCCCTGACGGATTTTGCCGCAGTGGCCTTCTCCATCTCATTTGAGGCCGACTACCCTTATGTTCTCCAGCTTCTGGCCGGCGCCGGCCTGCCCTTGAAGGCCGCGGACCGCGGCCCCGGCGACCCCCTGGTCCTGGCCGGCGGGGTGGCCACCTTCCTCAACCCCGAGCCCTTGTCTCCCTTCGTGGACGCCTTCTTCCTGGGGGAAGGGGAGGCCGGGGCGATCCCCTTCTTCGAGTGCCTGGCCGCGGGCGCGCCCGCCCCGGATCGGGCCGCCCTGCTCCGGGACCTGGCCCGGAGCATCCCCGGCGCCTACGTGCCCGCGGGTTATACGCCCCGCTACCACCCCGACGGCACCCTAACGGCCTTTGACGCCGCCCCGGGCTTTCCGGTCCGGGTGACGGCCCCCCACCTGCCGGAGCTGGCTTCCTTCCCTACCCACAGCCATCTCTTGGCTCCCCAAAGCGAATGGGGCGAGATGTTTTTGGTGGAGACCGGCCGGGGCTGTTCCCGAGGCTGCCGATTCTGCGCCGCGGGGTACGTCTACCGCCCGCCCCGGGAGCGCCCCCTGGAAGAATTATGGACCCAGGCGGCCCAGGGGGTGATGGCCCATCGCAAGATCGGCCTGGTGGGCGCCGCGGTCAGCGACCACCCCGCGGTCAAGGAGCTCTGCCGCAAAATCCTGGATGCCGGCGGCCATATGGGCATCAGTTCCCTCCGGGCCGATTCCGCCGACGGCGAGCTTTTCCAACTTTTGGCCCAGGGCGGGGTGCGCAGCGTCGCCCTGGCCCCGGAGGCCGGCAGCGACCGCTTGCGGCAGGTATTAAACAAGGGCCTCACCCGGGACGACCTGGCCCGGGCCGCGGTGGACTTGAGCGCATCCGGCATCCCCCAACTCCGCCTCTACTTCATGGTGGGTCTCCCCACCGAGACCGCCGACGACGTGGCCGAGATTCCCCGCCTGGTGAAATTTCTCGAACACGCGGTCGTCAAGGCCAGCCAGGGCAAAAAGCGCCTGGGCCTCATCACCCTGAGTATCTCGTCCTTCGTGCCCAAGCCCTTCACCCCCTTCCAGTGGGTGCCCTTTCTGGAAGTGGCGGAGCTGAAAAAGCGCCTGAAGCTGGTGGCCCGGGAGTTTCACGGCGTCAAAACGGTGCGGGTCCACACCGACCTGCCCAAGTGGGCCTATGTCCAGGCCCTCCTGGCCCGGGGCGACCGCCGGGTGGCCGACATCCTGGTCGCAACCCAGGCCCGGGGCTGGAGCCGGGCTTTTCGGGAAAGCCCCGTCAACCCGGACTTTTTCACCCTGCGGGAGCGCCGCCCGGATGAACTCTTCCCCTGGGATTTCATCGACCACGGCCTGAAGAAAGACTACCTCTGGGAGGAATACCAGCGAGCCCTGCAAGGCAAGGAAACCCCACCCTGCCGCCCGGAAGTGTGCAGCCGCTGCGGAGTGTGCGCCGGGGAGGGAGAGAGGCCGGAAGGATAGATTGGGGGAGAGGGCCAGGGACAAAAGCCCCTGCCCCCTCCCCCAAACCCTTAAGTTTAAATATGGTGGCACAGGCGTTCCGCCGGTGCTCAAGTTTAGATAACCAGTCTCTTTTTAGGAGCTTCATGGAACTCCTGAATTGGACCATCCAGTTGGCTCCAAGTGAAAGGCGGGCCCGGAGGCCCGCCCTGTCGGCTGAAACCTGACTGCTTTTCACACCACCTTGGCTCCCATGATGCGCTGCATGTGCTTCAGCCCAAAGGCGTGGGCCTCGGGGTCGAAGTCCGCCACCCCCTGCCGATAGACCACTGCGGGCATATCCCGGTCGAAAAGTTCCTTGACGGTCTCCATGACGCAGATGGAGGTGCACACCCCCACCACGTGCACCTCTGCCACCTGCTCCTGTTGCAGAATGTCGTCCAGGTTGGTGCGGGCCAAGGCGCTGTAGCGGGTCTTGTCCACCCGGTAATCGCCCGGAGCCGGGGTGAGTTCGGGGATGATTTGAGAGCCCCAACTGCCTTTGATGGCGTGGGGCGGGAAGTAGCGGAATTCCCGGTCATCGGGGGCATGGGCGTCACAGACGAAAATCACCACCCGGCCCGGAGCCCGGAACTCGGCGATTTTACCGGCCACAAACGGGATGATCTCTCGGCCCGGGGCCCCGACGTACAGGGCGCCCTGGGGGTCCAGGAAATCATTGAGCATGTCCGCCACGATCAACGCCGCCTTGCCCATGGCCGCCTCCGATTAAGGGGTAGGGAATTAAAAAATTAAGGAAAATCAGGATAATGATCAAAGATAAGCCAACCCCTACCGTAAGGCAATGGCTTATTGGTCCGAAAACCTTGATGGCCCGAGTCTCAAACCGCGTAATATCCGGGTCGGCGGCGTAGTCCAGGAAGGTCCCGGCGCCGGCGGATTTCAGGCGGTCGCGGCGGTCCGCCAGCCGGATGGCCAGGGTCATCCGGCTGGCGATGCGGCACCGGGGTCAGGAAGCTCGGACCGGGTGGCTTGTCCGTCAGGCGATATTAGATAAACAGACAGATCTTGCAGTCCTTGGCGTACTTGACGAAGTCTTCGGCAGTCCACACCACGGCGCCTTCAACCAGTTGGCTTTCATCCAGTTCCATCATGTCAACGGTCATCCTGCAGACGACCAACTCCACTCCTTCCAGTTGGGCCATCTCCATCAGTTCCGCCAGGGAGGGAATTTGAGCCTTGTCGATCTTCTTCTTCATCATGCCGGTGGCGATTTTACACATTCCCGGGACCGCCCCCATAACGCCGGGCGGGATGAATTTGGCGTTGTCAATGCCGCCTTTGCAGGCCAGGTTGAGGCCCATAAAGGTGAAAAACACCTTGACCTCCATGCCGATCCGGGCGGCGTTGATGGCCAGAATGAGCGGCGGATAGGCGCCGTCCAACGTGTCTCTTGAGCAGATAAAGGCGGCTTTTTCTTTTTCATTTGCAGCAGTCATGAACGTGTTCTCCTTAGGGTTGTACCGAGATATATTGATCATAATTCCTGGTCGGGCTTGCCGGCAGGGGCTGTGCGGTTGGCAGACCGCAGACCGGTGACGCCTTCAGGTGGTGCGGTAGGCTGAACCCCGCGGCCCTGGCCTCAGTCCATCTTGCAGAACAGCTCCCGGGTAATGGCCGTCAGTTGCAGCAGCCGGGGATCCCGCAGCCGGTAGAAGACCTGCTGGGCCACCCGCCGGGATTCCAGGATCTCCTTGTCCTTAAGGAGGCCGAGGTGCTGGGACACGCTGGATTGGCTGATGCCCACCGCCTTTTCCAACTCCTGCACAGACAGTTCGCCGTCGCCCAGGAGGTGGATAATCAGCAGGCGGGTGGGGTGGGCCAGGACTTTGAGGCATCGGGCCGCCCTTTCCAACCGCTCCCTTATATATTCATCATTCATAATATTCATATATAATAATAATTATCAATCTGTCAAGAAATTAACTTACCATGGGAAAATTTTTTCCCTGGCATCCTGGCCATGGATATAATAATGATTAGAAGTAAGGGGTAACAAACCACCGCCTTGCCGGGGTGAGCGGATTTTCACGGGAGATATGGGCATGTCCAAGAAGGTCTTGTGGCTCATTATCATCTTCACCATCCTGTTTATCTATGGGGTTAACAGTGGTGAAGTGGCATACCTGATGAATCTGGGGAGCACTATCTGACTATCTTGTATCGGGGTGGGATGATGGCCGGGTTCCGGTCATCGATCCAGACCCCGGAGGCGTTGGGTGCCAACGCTTAAGTGCTGTGTCCCTCCGGGGGCTCGACGATTGATCAGGGTTCATTGTCGCAGGAGGTTGTCCATGCCGAAGAAGGCATTTTGGCTTATCTTTCTGTATACCGCGTTATTCATTTTGGGCGTCAACACCGGTGATCTCACCCAACTGCATCACCTGGGCACCACCATCTGTCTGGCCTGCGTCGGAGTCGGTTGATGAACCGCTTCCGATGGCTGATTCAGACCCTGGTCGCCCTGGGGACCAACTCCTATCTCCTTTTCCCTTTTGGGGGCTCGGTGATCTATCAGGGGCCGCTGAAGGCGGTCTGCCATCCCGGCCTTAACTGCTATTCCTGCCCTGGGGCTTTGCTGTCTTGTCCGGTGGGGGCCTTCCAAAATTTCATGGCCAGCCTCCGGTTCGGCATGGGGGGAATCCCCAATTTCGGCGCCATTGTGTTGGGCTACGTGGGGTTCATCGGCAGTGTGGTGGGTCGCTTGACCTGCGGCTGGATCTGCCCCTTCGGGTTCATCCAGGACTTGCTCCACAAGCTCCCCACCCGGAAATTTTCTTTATGGAAGCCGTTGCGCTGGACAAAGTACGGGTTCCTGGTGGTGATGGTGGTAATCATGCCGGTGTTGCTGGTGGATAAAACCGGGTTGGGTCACCCCTGGTTTTGCAAGCTGGTCTGTCCCGCCGGCACTTTGGAGGGGGCACTGCCTCTGTTGGCCTTGAAGCCCAGCCTGTGGGGTGGCGTGGGCTTTTATTTCTGGAACAAACTTACGATTCTCATCCTGATCCTCGGCGCGGTGATCTGCATCAGCCGGTTTTTTTGCCGGGTGATCTGTCCGTTGGGGGCCTTTTACAGCCTCTTCAGCCGCATCAGCCTGGTGCAGTTGGAGTTCGTGGAAGGCAACTGCGTGGAGTGCGGGGCCTGCGTCCGCAAATGTCCCACCGGGGTGGTGCCCAACCAGGAATTCGACAGCCCGGAGTGCATCATGTGCCTGCGGTGTGTGGACGCCTGCCACTTCAGCGCCCTGGATTTCGGCATCCGCCGGCCGCTGGGCAAACCGGCCAAAGTCAAGCGTGTCACCTCCCCCTTATGAGGCGGGAGAAAAAATACTTGACACCTCCCGGATTTCCTTCATAATAAATTAAGTAATTTCACCGGGATAGCCGGAGGAGATTAGGTTATGGCCCTCACCAAGGAAAAATTGATCAGCCGCTTACAGACGCAGGTAGGTTTGAGCAAGCAGGAATCACGCTCAACGGTGGAACGGGTTCTGGATATCATGAAGGATGCCCTGGCCCAGGGAGATGACCTGCTCATCAGCGGCTTTGGGAAATTCTCTGTGAGGCAAAAAAATGCCCGCCGGGGACGCAACCCTCAAACCAAGGAAAATCTCATCCTCCGGGCCCGCAAGGTAGTGGTCTTTAAGACTTCCGGAGTGCTGCGCAATCGCATCAACGGTTTCTGATCGCTCCACCCACTGTAACCGTCCCCGTCCTCCGGGGTCCGATGCCGTGGCCGGGCCCCCCGCTTGCCTGATGCCGCTTACGTGGAGCGCCGCACTGGTCAACGTTGTCCCGAGAACCCGGGGCAAGGAAGGCAACCTCAGATGAAGTCCGGGTTGCAAGGTTTTTGTGACTGGCGGTGCAGCCGCCGGACTTTTATCCAGACCAGCGCCGGGGCCCTGGCGCTCCTCGCCCTCCCCGGGCGGCCGGCCCCCGCCCAGGCCCAGGCAGTGCAGTACGGCTTTATCTCGCCGCAGCCGGCCGCGTTCTACCGCGGCCTGGACCAGGGCCTGGTGCAGTGCCAACTCTGTCCCCGGAATTGCGAGGTCTTGCCCGGAGACCGGGGCGAATGCGGCGTCCGGGAAAACCGGGCGGGTAAATATTACAGCCTGGTGTATGGCAACCCCTGCGCCGTCCACCTGGACCCCATCGAGAAAAAGCCCCTTTTCCACGTCCTGCCCGGCAGTTCTTCGTTTTCCATCGCTACCGCGGGCTGCAACCTGCACTGCAAGTTCTGCCAGAATTGGGAGATTTCCCAGACCCGGCCGGAAAAGACCTACAACTACGACCTGCCCCCGGAAAAAATCGTCGCCCTGGCCCGGGACAACGCCTGCCCCTCCATCGCCCACACCTACGTGGAGCCCATCATTTTTTATGAATATATGCGGGATGTGGGCCGTCTGGCCAGGCCGGCGGGCATCCTCAATGTCTGTCATTCCGCGGGCTATATCAATCCCGCCCCCCTTAACGAGTTGGGAGGACTCTTAGACGCCGCCTGCATCGATCTCAAGGGTTTTGACGACAAGTTTTACCGGGATCTGGTGGACGGGGAGCTGCAACCGGTGCTCAACACCCTGAAAACCCTGCGCCGCCATCAGGTCCACCTGGAAATCGTCAACCTGGTGATCCCCCAGTACAATGACAAGCCGGAGGAAATCACCCGCATGTGCGCCTGGATCAAAGATGAACTGGGCCCCTTGACGCCGCTCCATTTCTCCCGGTTTTACCCCCTGTACAAGATGCTGAATCATTATCCCACTCCGGTGAGCACCTTGGAGCGGGCTCGGGACCTGGCCCTGAAGGCGGGCTTGCAGTACGTCTACATCGGCAACCTGCCCGGCAATCCGGCCGAAAATACTTACTGCCACCACTGCCACCGGATGATCATCGCCCGCCAGGGCTACTGCATCGGTGAGGTGAAACTCCAAGACGGCAAGTGCGCCTACTGCGGCACCGCCATCCCGGGCATCTGGAAAAGGCCGGCCTAGCCGGCATCCCCTGCCTCATCCCTCCCAATCTCCGGCGGTCCCGGTGGGTCTTCAGCCGGGTCGACTGCGCCCTGGGCACCACTTCCGCTTTATTTCAGGATGGGGGAATCAGGCGGAGTTGCGCCACCGGCAATCACGAATTTTCCCGGGGCGCCGGGCATATAACGACAGATCACGGTATGCGGGGCCGCCGCCAATTTGGCCAACCGCGCCCGG
>CAYNMI010000112.1:0-7942 GCA_964398095.1 uncultured Desulfobacca sp. | reverse complement strand
CTAGCACTCTTGGGTGTGAATCTCACCCCTCCCAACGAAATTTATCCCTCTGGCATTTCTTGCCGATGATAAGCCGTAAGACTAGGTATTTTTGCCCATGCGCATTTAGGCACTAGTGCCGATTTATTTCCGCCCTGCGCTTCGCTACTCTGAAAGTCAGCGGTGCACCAAACTTAACCGCGGGGCACGTGCGTAACCGCCTGGAGCAAAATACCATGGATCACCCCTATCTCATTGTCTTGGCCGACGACCATATCCGGTTTCGTCGAGAAGTGAAAAAGATATTGGAGGAGATTCCGGGCATCGAAGTTACCGGCGAAGCCGGCAACCGCGAGGAATTGTTTGAACTCTTAAGACAATCACCGCCGAAAATGGTGATCCTGGATATATCCATGCCCGATCTCCGGGCCGGGGAAGGGACTCAACTCATCAAGCTGCAGTACCCTGAAATCCAGGTTTTGATCATGGTTATGGATGCTGAAAAAGAATACCTGTCCTACGGACTGGCGGCCGGCGCCGCCGGGGTCTTGCCGAAACAACATGTGGCGGGACACATCTCCCGGGCCATTACCGCGGTGCGCCAGGGAAAAATCTATGTGCCGCCCCTGGCGCCGGGCAAACAGGTTGACCGGCCTGGGGCGCCGACCGCCGCCGGGTAAGGCCAGGGTGGTGGGGATACCGGCTAGGTATTTTTACCTAAGGGGAAATGGGTAGTTTCGCGGATTGACCTCAAACCGAAAAAGAAAGTTTAATGCAGCATGACGGAATCAGCTTCATTGCCTTACACGAGGGGTTCTCACACTAACCCGGGGGATCATGAGGAGCAAGCGCATGGCTAGGTTCGACATTCTCTTGATAGGCGATGGCACGAATCTCCTTAAGACGATCGGTTGGGTATTGGAATATAAAGGGTATGCGGCCAAGATGACGGCCAGCCCGGAAGACGCCCTGGAAGCCCTGGTGAGAAAGAACTACGATCTGGTCATCGCCAAGGTCACCACGGATGATATGGAAGGGCTGGACATCTTGCAGCGGGCCAAGCGGCTCAACCCGGAAGTTAAAGTCATGGTAGTCAGCGGGAATCACGGGGCCATTTTGCCCCCGGAAGCCTACCAGCTTGACATCGATGATTACCTCCTGTTGCCGGTGAGCCCCACGGAACTGTGGCGGCGGGTGAACCGCTGCCTGGAGGGACGGGAGGTGGTGGATATCCAACCTATCCCGGGTTCGACGGGGAGTTCCGCCAACTGTGATCAGGCCGGCCCCCAGATGATGCTCATGCTCCATGATCTTCGGGGATCCATGGTATCCACCGCGGCGTCGTTGAAACTCGTGGCCCGGGGCACGTATGGGGCGATGAGTGAGAACGCCAGGGCAAAGCTTCGTGAAGTCACCGGCCGGATTAACCAAATAATTCGCCTGTCGGAAGATTTCATCGACAAAGCCCTGGCGGGTCATGGGGTTGGAGGCAGGAAAGGCGATATCCTCGATTTGAACCAGGATATTATCGAGCCGGTCCTGACTGAGTTGGCCCCGGAAATCCAGGACCACCAGATAACCCTGGTGAACCGGTTGCGTGACCGGGTGGAAGACAAGATTCCGCTCCGGGGCAGCAAATTGTGGTTGAAGAGCGTGTTCCGGAATCTTATTAATAATGGCATTAAATACGGCGGCCGCGGGTGCACCATTGTGGTGGACTTGGAAACCCAGGGGTCCAGTTGCCGGTTGCAGGTCTACAACACCGGCCAAACGGTTCCCGAAGCCTACCGCTCCATGCTCTTCTCCTATAACCCGGAGAGGCGGCGTTCTAAGAAGTTTCCTCCGGGGTTGGGTGTGGGGCTTTCCCTGAGCCGGGATATCATCAAGGACTGCGGCGGCGACATCTGGTATGAAGCGAAACATGACGGGTCCAATTTTGTGGTGGCTCTGCCGCAGGGTTAACCGCGGTGAGGAGCCGACGCCAACCGGCTGAGGGCCTTGGCCGCGTCCGCGGCCGGACCGGGAAAATTGTGGAACGGGGCCGGAGGCTCACCTGAGTCTCCGGCCCCGTTTCTTTTGGGGTGGGGTTGCCGGAGCGCAGGTCAGAAAAAAATTTACTGAAATATTGCCTTGCCCATGATTTTACCTTGACATTGACAGGCCGTATAACTAAAAAGACCCATAGGCATGTCAGAGTGAAGTGAGGGCGGAGCCCTGGACCCGAACTGGAACGGGACGCACGCACCGTTCCTTTTTTTATCTGGCTGCTAATTTCCGTCTATGCCGGCAGCGGCATGGTTTCAATCTTCAGGAGGGTCTATTTAGCATGAAAGTGCAGGGTAAGGTGAAATGGTTTAATGATGCCAAGGGTTATGGCTTCATTTCCCAAGAAGACGGCACCGATGTCTTCGTGCATCATTCCGCCATCCAGGGAGAGGGGTTCAAATCTCTCCAGGAAAACCAGGCGGTAGAGTTCGAAGTAGTCCAGGGCGCTAAAGGGCTCCAGGCCCAGAACGTCGTCAAGCTCGGGTAGCAGGGAGTTCCCCGCCAGGCTCCGGGGGTCTGTGACCTGTTTTAAAACCCGGTTTCACAGGGCAAGGTCATCCTCAGCGCGGCGAAAAATCGCCTGTTCCCATGGGTTGAGATCAGGGGCGCCGTTGAGGATGACTGAGAAAACCGGTTTTGAAATAGCTTGCCAGGCCCCTGGAGTTTTGCTTGGTCTCCGGCCGGTGGCGTGGATGCCGCCCGCCGTTCCCCGCCTGCGGCCCTCTCCAGGCCGGATTGAGTGGCCTGGCGGAGGGGGCCACCCCCCCGTCAGTCTCTGCCATCTCCTCATGGGCACGTTCTCTGGAAGCCGGCCGCCAGAAAGGGATTGACCGAAGTCGCATTTATGGTTATTCTTTAAGATAACCATGTCTTGCCCCAGGGGGCGTCAGTATGTCCAAACTTGCCAATTACTTTACCAAGGCTGATCGTAAAAAACTATTCTTCGACTATCTCAAGCTCGTGGGGATCCTCGAGATTGTGATTTTTATCGTGGTGGTCCTGTGGGCTTCCGACGATAAATACCACCGGGTGCAGTCCTTCTTTCCCTGGCGGGAATATGTCTTTGTGGCCTTCGCCTTTCCCATTGTCTTCACCTTTCTCATGGGGGTGATCATCACCGGGTTCAACTATTTCCTGGGCGATGAAGGGGAAGTTAAGGGGGAAAATGAGGAAACTCCCGTCAACCAAATGGACGCGGTGATCGGCCAGATCAAGCGCCTGCCGTACCTGAGCATTCTCTTTCTGCTGTTGGTGACCATATTCGCCCTTTATAATATGAATTATATCATGGCCTGGCTGAGTTCCCTGGGCTATGACACCTTCCGTTTCTTGAGTTATGTGCTGGCCGGGTTGGGCGTCATCGTGGTCATCTATATGGTGTTCTTCCTGTTCTTTAAATATCGTCTCAACCATAAGCATATGAAATACCAATATTATTCGGATATTTCCGCCAAACACGGGTTGATCATCCTGGATGACCGCACCGTGCTCCACAAGAACGGCAGTCTTTTGGTGAAGAGACGGCGTTGGCGGGGGCCCAAGCAGGTGGGGACCGCGCCCAGCCAGAAGGAGTTGTACGCGCCGGAGCCCGCCAACCCGGACCACCTGCCGTTGCCTAAACCCTGATGCTCACGACTTCTGCGGGCCGGGGCGCCAGCCGCGCCGCCGGGACCTGCCGGATTCTCATCATGGCCGCACTGCCTCAGGAAGTGCGGCCTTTTTTGCGCCGGGTCAAGGCGAGGGCCCGACGGGACCTGGGGCTGCCGGCCTGGGAGTTTGAGCCGGGACCGGGGGTGGCGGCCCTCTCCGGGATGGGCGCCGCCGCGGCGCGTCGGGCCGGGGAGAACCTGGTGAGCCGCTGCCGCCCCAAACTCCTGGTCTCCCTGGGGTTCGGCGGCGCCCTGGCCCCGGGCCTGGCGGTGGGGGATGTAGTCCTGGGAGAGAGCTTCTGGGGCTATAACCCCGATACCGGGGAACTCCAGGCCGGACCGTCTCCGTCTCCGCCCCGGCCCCTGCCTCTCCTGGGCGGCGCTCTCAAGCAGGCGGGGGTCCCCGCGGCCACCGGCAGTCTGATCACCACCACCCGCATCATCCATAAAGGACGTCAAGGACAACCCCTGGACGGCCTCCCCAATCCGGTGCTGGACCTGGAAACCGGCGCCCTGGCGGAGGTGGCCGCCGCCCATCATCTGGCCTTTTTAAGCCTCAGGGCGGTAACCGACGCGGCCGGGGAAGAGATTCCGGAGTTTCTCCGTCAGGCCGGGGACCAGGAGGCGAGCGTCGGGGTGCAGGCGGCCCTCAGGTGGCTGGCGGCCGATTTCCGGCGGCTGGAGGACCTGGTTTACCTCTGGCGCCACAGCCGCCGGGCCGCCCGGGCGCTGGACGCGGCCTTGTTGGTCCTGTGGCCTTTACTGCTGGCGGCCGGGGGAGAGTTTAAGGACCAGCCAGCTTAGGAAGGGGAGGTAGATGAAGACTCCCACCCAACCCAGGCAGGTCTCACCGATGCGGAAGGTCATGGCCAGGTTGAAGCCCAAGATACCCAGATAGAAGGCGGGGCCCAGGAGGGCTTGGCAAGGAAAGCGGCGCCGGCCCCAATCCCACCAGGGGGCAGGCGGCACCCGGGTGGCCAGAAACTGCAGGACCCGGATGAGAACCAAGGCTACCAGAAACCAGCCGGCGAAGTTGCTCAAGGGCACGCCGAAGTAGACCCCGCCCTGGGGATAGCCGTAAATCTGCCCCAGAAACCAGCGGTAGCCCCGGAGCGCCAGGGGATCGATGACGATATCCAGGGTTACCATCAAGACCGCGCCCAGCACCAGGGGGCGCCAGGCCCCCTGCATGGCGGCCTCGCCCTGGAGAGAGAACCGTCCCCCCTCCCAGCGTCCCGGCGTCAACGCCGCCAGAGCCAGGGAATAACTGGCGTAGGCCAGGAAGACGTAAGACAGGGAATCCATGAAGGGCACTCCCGCTACCCAGATTTCCCGGTTCAGGGTGGCGGGGATGTAGAGGTATGCGCCGAAGGGAAAGCCGCAATGAATGGAGGCGAACTCGGCCGCCCAGGAGATGAGATAGCCTAAAACCACGAAGGCCAGGGCCCGGCCGGCCCCCAGGTGCCAGGTGGCGATTACCAGATAAGCCCCTAAAAAGATGAATACATAGGGCCTGAGACAGATGGTGCCCGCCAGAAGCCCCAAAAAGTGGACCATGCCGGTCTGCTTCCTTCCAGCTAGGGGGGCTGGCGCCCCCGGACGCTAGAGCATTGGCCAAAAATATTTTCCTTTTATTCCTTCTTCCCCCAGGTGTCTTGACTTCCCCCAAACAGGAGCTTGGGAATGAGGCAAAGGCGGTTACCTAGCGCTTTTAACGGGCCACCTGGTAGATGATGGGGCGATAGCGGGGCCGCGGGATGGGTTTACCTGACTGGCGGGCTGCGTCGAGCCAAGCTTGCCTGGCTTGGGCCACTTCCGCCAAGGCCTGTTCCGGGGTATCCCCGAAGGCCGAACAGGAATCCAGGTCGGGAATATCCGCTATATAACCGCCATCTTCGTCGCTGTAAAAAATGTTGATATGATAGTCCGTCATTCCGAATCCTCCAAGTTAATATTATACTTTTCTATAAGGCGAAGGAACTGCCGGATTTGATAAGGTTTGGCTTTACCGGCAACCTCTTGGAGGTTGATCAACTCCGGGATATCGGGATGAGTAAAGATGCGGTGGCTGCCTCTGGTGCGGCTGAGGGTGAAGCCAAAGCCACTGACCAGAGCGACCACATCCACAAACGCCACATTGCGGAGATCGCCTTGAGCAAGTTTTTTAAGTAGCTTTTTGCGATTCATTCGTGTTTGGCGGGCTCCTCTTGCAAATCATATCACAGGAAGCGTGAGGGAGATATCAGGAATATGATGGGCGGGACGCACCGCTAGAAGGCGGGACCGCAGGTCCGCTACGCATGGGCATGAGAAAAAGTAATACCGTTTTCCCTGCTTCGTAAACCAATCTTGGCAATTCATTCAGGTTAGTCAGAGAGTCTGTTCCATCTGAATCTGAATGACAGGCCCGCTCTCTCTTATTGGTCTCCGGTCCACCGGCTGCTGTTTTCCCCATAACTCTGTGATACAATCAAAAGCCGGTGGGGCGGGCCTCCGTGCCCGCCATCCGTATTAGGTATGTAGGGCGGGCACTGCCCGCCGTTTCCTCTGAAGGAGGAAGGGCACCGTGAAGGTAGTTTTGGCCCATACCGCCGGGTTTTGCATCGGCGTCAAGCGGGCATTAGAGCTGGTCCTGAAAGCCATCAACGAAAACCAGACCAAAATTTACACCTATGGCCCGCTGATCCACAACCCCCAGGTGCTGGAACTATTGCGGGAACGGGGCATTACGATTCTGAAGCCCGGAGATGACGTGCCTCAAGGGCTGGTGGTCATCCGGGCCCACGGCATTCCCCCCCAGGAACGGTGCCTGCTGGAGCAGCATGGGGTGCGTATTATCGACGCCACCTGCCCCAGGGTGGCCAAGGTCCAGGCCATTATCCGCCGCTGGGCCGCCAAAGGCTGCGCCACCCTGATCGTGGGGGATGCCGACCATCCCGAGGTCCGGGGCTTGATGGGCTATACTGAGGGGCGGGGCTTTGTGGTGTCCACCTCCCAGGATGTGATGGATTTGCCTGACCTGCACGAGCTGATCGTGGTGGCCCAAACCACCCAGAGTGAATTGCTTTTCGAGGCCCGGGTCCGGGAAATTACCGCCCGGTTTCCCCAAGCCCAGATTTTCAATACTATCTGCGATGCCACCGCCTCCCGCCAGGCCGAGGTCCAGGAATTGGCCCGGCAATCCCAAGCCCTGGTGGTGGTGGGGGGGCGCAACAGCGGCAATACTCAGAGGTTGGTGGAAATCTCCCAGGGGACCGGGATTCCCACTTACCATGTGGAGACCGAACAGGAGCTGAATCTGGTGGAGATGAGCCGGTATGAGACCGTGGGGGTCACGGCCGGGGCCTCCACCCCCCACTGGCTCATCGGCAACGTGGTGAACACCTTGAAGCATGCCTGGGCCTTTCGTCCCGGCTCTTGGACCAATTATCTCTACCGGGCCTGGCGCTTTTTCATCAAGTCCAACCTCTATGTGGCCATCGGCGCCGGGTCCCTCAGCTATACCTCATCCCTGCTGCAGCAGGTGGAACCCCAGTTCACCTATTTTTTCGTGGCGTTTTTCTATGTCTATGCCATGCATCTCCTCAACCATTTTACCGACAAGGCCTCCAAGCTCAACGATCCGGTCCAGACCATGTTTTACGGCCGCCACCGGCGCTTCCTCCTGGTCACCGGGGTGCTCTCCGCCTTCATGGCCCTGGGCCTGGGGGCCTACCTGGGGCCGTTGCCCTTTATCTTTGTCCTGGTCATGAGCGGCATCGGCCTGATGTACAGCTTCAAGATCATCCCGGAGCGCCTGGCCCAGGCCACCGGCATCTACCGGCTCAAGGAGATTCCCGGCTCCAAGACCATGTTCACCGCGGTGGCCTGGGGCGTCCTGGCGGCCCTCATCCCGGTGGTGTGCTCCGACCAGGAGACCTCGGGCGCCACCGCCATCGCCTTTTTCTTTGTGGCGGGCATGATCTTTATCCGCTCCGGCCTCTTTGAGATCATGGCCATCGAAGGGGACCGGGTGATGGGCAAGGAAACCCTGGCCATCGCCCTGGGCCCGGAGCGGACTTTTATCCTGCTCTTCTGCGGTTCCCTCTTATTTATTGCCATGTTGCTGGGGGCCGCCTGGAGGGGCATCATTCCCTCCCTGGGCTACACCCTGAGCCTCTCCGGCCTCTATATGCTGGGCTATCTCCTGCTCTACTACCGCGGCATCATGGAGTCGAGCCTCATGCTGGAGTCCCTGGTGGAAGGCAACATGATCCTGGCCGGGATCC
>CAYNMI010000111.1:0-7951 GCA_964398095.1 uncultured Desulfobacca sp. | reverse complement strand
CGGGGGCGGCGAAGAGGAGGCTGTCCAGGCGGTCCAGCATGCCGCCGTGGCCCGGCAGGAGTTCCGAGGCGTCTTTGACCTGGGCCTGGCGCTTGAGCATGGATTCGAAGAGGTCCCCCAAAAGCCCCACCACGGCCAAAATCAGGGCCAGGCCGGCCAGGACCGGCAGGCTCACCTGGGGTAAGGCCCAGCGGCCCAAAGCCGCGCCGACGATCACTGCCGCGGCCAGGCCCCCCGCCACCCCAACCCAGGTCTTCCCCGGGCTCACTTCGGGATAGAGCTTAGTCTTGCCCCAGGTGCGGCCGCAGTAAAACGCCCCGGTATCCCCGGCGATAATCACCATAAGGAGCCAGAAGATCCACCACTGACCGTCGCTCAGATGGCGCAGCCAGACGAAGTGCCCCAGGAGCAAAGGGATATAGAGGAGGCCCAGGACGCTCACCATCAGGTCCCGGCTGAGGTCGGGAATGTGGTTATAGGTGATGAGGTAAAAGAGAAAGAGGACAAAGAGAATCCCCACCAACACGAAAAGGGGACCGGAGGGGTTGCACAGGAAGGTGGCCCGCTGGGCGGTGCAGAAGCTCAGGAGCAGCAGCGAGCCGAGGATAATGCCCTTGAGCCGGCGGCTGGCGTCGGCCTCGGGCTGGAACATGCCCTGAAACTCCCACTGGGCCAGGCCGTTCACCACCAGCAGCAGCAGGACAAATAAGAGGAAGCCGCCGAAGAAGAGCACGGCCAACAATATCGGCAGGACGATCAGGGCGGTCAGCCAGCGGCGGGCGTGCAACGGTTCCCCCTTGGGATCACGGGCAATGAGGTTTACGGGCGCCAGAGGCCGGAAAGATATTACTCATCCGCCCCGTGACTCCCCCAATCAAGCAAAGCTTGGTAATCCGCCATGGGCGCGTCAGGCGCAGCCGGTTTTATTCCCCGGGCGCGGGGCCGGAACTGTCGGTCTCAGACGCTTCCCGGGCCTGGGGCTTGGACCGGAAGCCCCAGTAGAGCAGCAGGCCGCCGCACACCAGGAACAGGGCCAGGGCCAGGAGCTGGGTCAGGGGCATCCAGCCGAAAAAGACCGGGCCCCGGTAATCCAGGGGGCTCCGGTAAAACTCCACCACAAAGCGCACCAGGCCGGCCAGGCACAGGTACACCAGGAGCAATTGGCCGGCGTAACGCTTGCGCGTCCTGAACCAGTAAACCACCAAAAAGACCCCGAAATCCAGGAAGCCCTCATAGAGCTGGGTGGGATGCACCGGCACCCGATAGGGGCAGAGGGTATGGGGGGCGTTAAAGAGCACGGCCCAGGGCTCATGGGAAGGTTTGCCATAACAGCACCCGGCCATAAAACAGCCCAGACGGCCGATAAACTGCCCCAGGGGCGCCCCCACCGCCAGGGCGTCCAGGGTGGGACGCCAGGCCATGCCGTGGCGGCGGATGAAGAAATAGGCCACGATCAGGGCCAGAAACAACCCGCCCTGGAAATCCAGGCCCCCTTTCCACAGGGCGAAGAATTGGAGCGGATGGCTGAAAAAAGTTTGGGGCTCCAGAATCACGAAGAGCAGCCGGGAGCCCACCAGGGCCGCCAGGATGATATAGAAGCAGAGGTCGAAAAATTTCTCCGGGGACAGACCCAGACGCTTGGCTTCCCGGCCGGCCACCAAGATGGAGGCCAAAAAGGCTACGGCCAGGAGGAAGCCATAAGTATAGATGGTTATGGGTCCGATTTTAAACAGGATTGGATGCATTAGCGGGTTTCTCTTCTCGGATAATGACCCACACCAGGACCGCGGCCCCGACGCAGACCAGGCTGTCGGCGACGTTGAAGGCCGGCCAGTGGTAATGGCCATAATAGACGTCGATAAAATCCACCACCTCACCCAGGCGGACCCGGTCAATCAGGTTGCCCAGGGCCCCGGTCAGGATCAGGCTGTATCCCAGGGCGGTGATCCGGTGGTCATCGGGCAGCCGCCATAAGAGGACGCCCAGGACCCCCAGGACCAGGATCGTGGTGGCCATAAAAAACAGCCAGGGGAATTCCGAGCCCCAACTGGACAACAGCCCGAAGGCCGCACCCCGGTTGTGGATGTCCACCAGGTTGAGGAGGCCGGGGATGAGGGCCACCTGGCCGCCCAGGGGCAGGTGATGGCTGATCAGGAGCTTGGTCACCTGGTCCAGGGTCAGGCCCACCACCAGAATCGGGATGAGAAGGGCTAACTTGCGGGGCACGTCTTATCCCTCCAGGACCCGGCGGCAGCGGTCGCAGACCTGGGGATGCCGGGGGTCTTCCCCCACCGAGGCCGAGGTGAACCAGCAGCGGATGCACTTTTCTCCGGACGCGTTCTTGACTGACACCACTAACCCGGCAATCTCGACCGCGACCATGCCTTGCCCCGTAAGGGCCTCCATGGGATCGACATGCAATTCGGCTACTTGCGCCAGGGTTTGTAACTCCGCCGCTTGAGTCTTCAGCTTATCATAAAGCTCACCCGTTGCCCCTAAAATAACCGCGGCCTCCTGGGCCGTGGCCAGAAGTTTTTCCTTGCGGGCCTCTTCCAGCCCCCGGTTGATTTCGCCCCGCACCTTGAGCAAAAAGTCGTACTTGGCCAGGAGGGCCTCGTCGGGAAAACCCGGGGGCGGCTCGGGCAGGGACGCCAGGTGCACACTGGCGGGGCGGCCGGTCCCGGGGATATACCCCCAGACCTCGTCCGCGGTGAAGGAGAGGATGGGGGCCATGGCCAGGGTGAGGCCCAGAAGCAGGTCTTGCAGGGTGCTCTGGGCGCTGCGGCGTTCCCGGGAATCCGTCCGGGAGACGTACAGGCGGTCCTTGAGGATGTCCAGGTAGATGGCGCTGAGTTCCACCGCGCAGAACTGGTGCAGGCGGTGGAAGGCCAGGTGGAATTCGTAGTCTTCGTAGGCCTTCTTCACCCGGGCCAGCAACTGGGCCAGCCAGGACAGGGCCAGGCGGTCCAGTTCCTCCCGTTGATCCGGGGCCAGCCAGTGGCGCGCCGGGTCGAAGTCCGCCAGGTTCCCCAGCATGAAGCGGGCGGTGTTGCGGAAGCGCCGGTAGGCGTCGGCCAGTTGCTTCAGGATGTCCGGCGACAGGCGGATGTCGTCCCGGTAGTCCTCCGCGGCCACCCACAGCCGCAGGATTTCGGCGCCGTATTTATCCATGACCTCCTGGGGGGCGATGACGTTGCCCAGGGATTTGGACATCTTGTGGCCGTCGCCGTCCACCACGAAGCCGTGGGTCAGCACCCCCTTATACGGGGCCCCGCCCCGGGCGCCCACGCTGGTGAGGAGGCTCGAGTGAAACCAGCCCCGGTGCTGATCCGAGCCCTCTAAATAGAGGTCAACGGGGAGGGGCGCCAGGTCCGGGTCGGGTTCCACCACCGCGGCCCAACTCACCCCGGAATCGAACCAGACGTCCAGGATGTCCGTCTCTTTTTTAAAGTCGGCGGCGCCGCAGGCGCAGGCGGTTCCCGGCGGCAGCAGGTCGGCCGCGGGGGTCGCAAACCAGAAATCCGCGCCCTCGGTGCGAACCCGGGCAATGATGGCCTCCAGAATCTCCGGGGTGAGGAGCACCGCGCCGCACTCCCGGCAGTGAAAGGCCACGATGGGCACGCCCCAGGCCCGCTGGCGGGAGATGCACCAGTCCGGGCGCCGCTCCACCATCTGGTAGATGCGCTCCCGGCCCCAGCGGGGAATCCAAGTGACTTTATCAATGGCCGCCAGGGCTTTTTGCCGGAGGTTGTTGGCCTCCATGGAGATGAACCACTGCTCCGTGGCCCGGAAGATGATGGGCTGCTTGCAGCGCCAGCAGTGGGGGTAGCTGTGGGTCATTTCCCGGGCCGCCAGGAGCCGGCCTTGGGCTTTGAGCAGTTCGATGATGCCGGCGTTGGCCTCCCAGACCTTTTGGCCGGCGAATTCCGGCACCTCCTGGGTAAATTTCCCGCCGTCGTCCACCGGGGAATAGGGTTCCAGACCGTATCTGCGGCCGCTGTCATAGTCCTCCTGGCCGTGGCCCGGGGCGGTGTGCACCAGCCCGGTGCCGGCCTCCAGGGTGACGTAGTTGGCCAGGATGACCTGGGAGTCCCGTTCCAGCCAGGGGTGGCGGCTGACCGCGCCCTCCAGTTGGCGGCCCTTGACCCGGATGATCTCCCGCCCCGCAAGCCCCCAGGCGCTTAACAGGGTCTCGGCCAGGTCCGCGGCCACCACCAGGACTTCGGCCCCCAGGTCCAGGGCGGCGTAATCCAGGTCCGGGTGCACCGCGACGGCCAGGTTGGCCGGCAGGGTCCAGGGGGTGGTGGTCCAGATAACCAGGGAGATTTTTTTGTCAGCGCCCAATTCCGGCATCTGGGGCGGCGGCGTCACCAACGGAAATTTCACAAAGATCGTCGGGGTGCGGTGCTCCTCGTATTCCACTTCGGCTTCGGCGAGAGCCGTGCGGCAGGTGGCGCACCAGTGGATAGGCTTTTTGCTCCGGTGCACGGCGCCGCTGAAATAGAAACGGCCGTATTCCTCCAGGATTTCCGCCACGTAGGCCGGGCGCATGGTGAGGTAGGGATGGTCCCAGTTCCCCAGCACCCCCAGGCGCTGAAATTCCCGGCGCTGGATGTCGATAAACTTTTCGGCGTAGGCCCGGCAGCGCCGCCGCACCTCCACCTGGGACAGGCGCTCCCCTTTGGCCTTCAACTCCTTATCCACCTGGTGCTCGATGGGCAGCCCGTGGCAATCCCAGCCCGGCACGTAGGGGCTGTCGTAGCCCGTCATCTGCCGGGACTTGATGATGATGTCCTTGAGAATCTTATTGAGGGCGTGCCCCAGGTGAATGTGGCCGTTGGCATAAGGGGGGCCGTCGTGCAGCACAAACTTGGGGCGCCCCTGACTTTGGGCCCGGATCTTGCCGTACAGGTCCATCTCACCCCACCGTTTCAGGAACAACGGCTCCCGCCGGGGCAGGTCGGCCTTCATGGGGAAATCGGTGCGGGGCAGGTTGAGCGTCGCTTTATAATCCATCCAGGCCTCCCAAGGGCGATTGCATCCTATAACGATAACCCATCAGGCCAAAAAATCAATATGAAGAACCCCTTGGAGCCGCACTGTCATAGGCGGCGGGGTGGCTCTCGGCGCCCCGCCGCGCCAGCCTGCCGGCCACATCCGCCGGGGGGCGCCGGACCGCGGGAAGCCAGGTTAATTTTGTGTTATCATGATTAATACGAGGCCGGAGGCGCCACCCGGAGACCTCCGGCCCGCAACCGACTGATTCCAAGAAGACGGGAGGAGTCCATGCAGATCGCGATTATGGGGGCCGGGGGCGTGGGGGGATATTATGGCGGGCTCCTGGCCCGGAGCGGCCAGGCGGTGACCTTTATCGCCCGGGGGGCTCATCTCCAGGCGCTGCGCCGGAGCGGGCTCCGGGTGAAGAGCGTCCATGGCGATTTTGTGGTGGCTCCGGCCCATGCCACGGATAACCCTGCCGAAGTCGGGCCCGTGGACTTCATCCTGTTTACCCCCAAGACCTATCATACCGAGAGCGCCGCCCAGGCCATTAAGCCGCTGATCGGCCCCGAGACCGTCATCCTGTCCCTGCAAAACGGCATTGACGCTGCGGCCCGCCTGGGGGCCCTGGTGGGTCCGGAGCACCTGCTGGGGGGCGCCACCTGGCTGTCCGCGGCCATTGAAGCCCCGGGGGTCATCGGCCAATACAGCCAGTTCCGCCGCATCGTGGTGGGGGAGTTGGACGGCACGCTGACGCCCCGCCTGGGGCAAATTGCCGAGACCCTGGCCGCCGCGGGCCTCACCGTGGAAACGAGCGACAACATCGCCCAGGTCCTCTGGACGAAATTCGTCTTCATCGCCGCCATCAGCGCCCTGGGCGGGCTCACCCGGGTGAACTGCGGCGCCTACCGGGAGGTCCCGGAGGCCAGGGCCGTTTTGACCGAGGCCATGGGGGAAGTGGCCGCGGTGGCCCGAGCCCAGGGCATTGAGCTGGCCGGCGATATCGTCGCCCGGACCCTGGAATTCCTGGACAACAGCCCCCCTGACATGAAACCTTCCATGCAGCGGGACCTGGAGGCCGGCCGGCCCAGCGAGCTGGAATCCATGATCGGGATTGTGGCCCGCCTGGGGCAGCAGCAGCAGGTGCCGACCCCGGTGATGCGGCTGGCTTATGGGCTGCTCAAGCCGGCCCATCTCCAGGCGCGGGGGCAATGAACGAGGGGCGTGCTGCATAAGAAAAACCACCAGGTTGAACTATTCCCCCTCCCCCCACCCCTCCCACCAGGGGAGGGGAGTAGAAAAGCATCGCCGGAAGTTCCAGAGAAGGCGGCTTGGAGCCAAATCACCGCCCCGCTCTGGCGAAGAATCTCGCCCGCGGGCCCTCCCTTGACCGGGAGGCCGGATTTGGGATAAGATGAGCCATGCGGCAAGGGATCAAGGCATTTCTGCTGTCGGCGTTCGTGTTTCCCGGGTTGGGGCAACTCTATAACCAGGACCGGCGCAAGGGCATCTTCCTGGTGCTGGGGGCCAACCTGCTGTTGGGCGTGCTCCTGCTCCTGGCCATGGTGCTCCTGTCCCAGGAATATATGGCGGTCTTCTATCCCCGCCCCCTGACCTGGGAAATGGTCCGGCTCCTGCTCATGGATACCGTCTCCCATCCCCTGTTCTATATCCCCTTCGTCTTGCTCATGGCCCTGTGGGGCTTTGCCGTGGTGGACGCGGCCCGGGGTCCCAGGCCGCACAATCCGGCGGTGGAACCCTAACGGTCCGCAGTCAGCCCGTGGTAAGGCGAGGTCCAAACCAGGCGTGACTACCTGCCATACCTGGCTGCCAGGCTTCTGAGGAAAGGCCCTATGAGACAATATCTGCTGGATGAAATCGCCCGGAACGACCTCCCCCGGGTCCGGGAGTATCTGGACCGGCACGCCCTGGCCGCGGGCCTGGCAGATATCTATTGGGTGGACCTGCCGGAGGACCTGTTGAGCCCGGAGCAATTCGCCCACCAGAACTGCCGGCCCTTCCGGTTCGCGGTGGAGGTGGAGGACCATGGGGTGCGCTTCGAGTTCCTCATCCGCAGCCGGGAGACCATGCGCTGCACCTGCATCGGTTACGCCACCCGGCAGCAGCGGGACTTTATCCTGGCCTTCGCCGACCGGCTGGTGGAAGAGCTGGCCCTCAGGACCTGACCCGGGCCTCAGGGGGGCAGGCTCAAGGGCCAGTTGCCCCCGGCCCGACGCCTCGCCTTTGCCTGTCTTTAACCCCCCTATCAGCCGAATTTTATCCTAAGATTTTTTCTTCGACCGGCCGGCCTTAACATTTTCTCGACGAACCTCTCTAATTAGTCAAGCAAGCACGAAACAATCCCTTAAGGAGGGGGAGAGTCATGAACCGCTTGAAAATATTCTCGGGCCAGCGACTGGGAAAACTGATGGCATTTCTGGCTGCCCTGGCCTTGAGCCTGTCAATGGGATGCGCCGGGTCCCAACCAAACCCCAGTTCTTATATGTATAGCGGTGCCGGTCTGGGCGCGGCCTTGGGGGCCGGTTTAGGGGCCGCCATCAATAATCGCAACCCGTGGAAGGGCGCCGCCATCGGCGGTTTACTGGGCGCTGCGGGGGGTGGGGTAGCCGGCGAGGCTTACGGGCAATCGCGGGCTCAGTGTGAGCAGGGGGCCTATTACCCGCCGCCGCAACCCCAGGGCTACTATCAACCCCAGCCACAGGGCTATGGCCAGCAGCAGCAGCCTTATTACGGGACTCAGTCCGGAGGACCGGCCGGTTAATTAAGCCAGCCGATTCCAGTGGCGGCGCGGTGCAAGGATAAGCCCCGGTAAGTAATCTCACCGGGGCTTTTGCATGCGCCCGGGAAACAGGCCGCCACTGCGCCTCATACCAAATAGCGGTCATACGAGTAATAGCAATGCAGCCACAGGCTTCAGCCTGAGCTTGGGCAC
>CAYNMI010000110.1:0-7999 GCA_964398095.1 uncultured Desulfobacca sp. | reverse complement strand
TGGTTATCAGTGCGGATACCTGGTGTTTGCCGACCACGTCTGTTGGAATGGCCATGAATGGAGCTGCGAGCACCAATGCACCCCTACCCCCCTTCCCGGCGCCTTCCTTCTGCTGGGCGTCGGGCTGGTGCGGCTAGCCGCCTATGGCAGGCGGCGGCAACTGGCTTCCATGGTGTGACCTGGTAGAAAACCGGCAAGAACTGGCAGGGTCAGAGATGATCCTGCTTTTTTTGTTGTCCTATTCTTTATACTATCTCCCCAATTAGAGAGGCATATCTTGAAAGAAATATATGGACACTAGGTGCATACCCTATAAATGGCAGTTAATCTGGTTTATCCGTGAAGATGATGAGCGAGCCCTTGCTAGGGGGGTTTATGGATGCTGCCCGGACCAAGTGCGTGCTGGTGCTCGAAACCAACACCATTGGAAAATTTGCGGTCATTGACAGAAAATCATCTGGTACTGTACCCTAAATATTCTCAGCTACGGGAATATCCAAGCAACCATTATGCGCCTGCAAGGCCCAAATATCTCTTAGAATTAGCCATGCCAGGCGAAGCCTGATTGCCTGGATAACGCAACCCGGATATTTTTTGGCGCCCATAATAAAGGTTTGATAACCTGAATACAGGAAGCGGATATGAAATAATAAAAAATTTTGTTGGAGGCAGTCTTCAGTCAAAATTTGCTTAATGGATTCAGACCGGTACTGATTTACTGGGGACATCTCAGGGTGCAAACGAACGCAACTTTTTATATACCGCTTCGGCAATTTCGTCGGCATCCGATGGCACGCTCATTTGTGGCATCGCCAAACTGCGGATGATTTCTCCCTGACGATGATGCTCAATCTCGCCATAGACCACAAAAGTTGTCAAGACTTTCTCATGTCCCAGGTTCTGGCTCCACGCCTTAAACTGTTCGGGTGTCTTGCAAATCTTCTCGCCCACGTGGGCAAGGGTATTTCTAAAACTATGGGGGTGGAAATATGGGAGGCCGGCATTGGCAAAGGCCTCACGAAAGATCTTGCGAATGGGGGAGGCATTACTCCAGGGCTTTCTGGCCAACCCTGCCGCGGTAAACTGGCGATCGGGGCCCAGCGTCACATGTGTCGCCGGGAATAACGGATCGTCATTGCCCCACAGCCGTTCCTTACGAAGATAGGATACCCACTCCGTCACAATCTCCAGCGCTTCTCCGCCCACCGGAAAGAAATAGGTGGTAAAGGTCTTACTGAATTTCGTCTTTACCTCACGGGCATCCTGATTGACGCAGCCGTCAATGAGGTCCACATGTTTCAGCTTCAATGAAGCAATGGCGCTGTCCCTAGCCCCGGTCAGCAGCGTGAAGGCCACCAGAGCCCGATTCCGCCGCTCAATTTCGTTGCCGATCGGCATTCTACTGATGACATGCTTGATCTGTTCCAGGGTCGGGAAATTTTGATGCCTTTTGGCCGTGGCGATCCGGGTGTCCTTGTCAGAGAGATTAAAATACTCCGCATCGGTATAACGCACCCGGGACTTATAGCCTGATTGCAGCGCCAGCCATTGAAAGAAACGTTTAAGTTGAGTAAGGGTCGCAAGCAAGGTCGCCTTGCTCAGCTTCTCTCCAGATCGCTGACCCTTTTGGTCGGCAAGATGCTTTTTGAAGGCAACAGCTTGCTCGAAGTGAAATGCCTTGAAATCGCGATACTTGGTATAAGCCTCGAAGCGGCTCAAGGCCTTGGCGGCCGCATCGACCGTCGGCTCGCCATGACGTTTGGCCTCCTTCAAAAAAGCGAAGTACTGGCGCTTGATCCGCTCATTAACCGGGTTGTGTTTTCTCATGGTTACCTGTCCTTATTTTAAGTCACTGTTTATGGTCCCCCTAGGCACCCTATCTGGAGGGGTTATACCGCGGGAAGAACTTTTTTGATCCTTGGCGGGAGGGGTCAGCCCCATCTCGTTCCTGTATCGGGAATCACACTAATGTTTAACTTATTTATATTTATAACTATATTCTTGTGCATGCTCAGGTATACCCCCATTGATACCCCTAATTCACTCTTTTTATGCCAGTTATTTTTTCTATTCTGCTGGCGGCAAGGCCTCTTTTGTTCCGTCAATGTGGATTGCAAAGCTCATCGACACGGCTCCAGCTACGTCTATTGCGGATTAACCGAATTGTGTTTTTTCATGGTTCGCGATCACTATCTAAAGTCACTGTTTACGGTGGGGTTAGCGCTCTCAATTAGTTGTCGCACCTCTTCCGGAAAGCTGATGTCCATTTTGCCGCAAATCTGCCCAATTTTGGCCAGACTGACGTGCCGGTTCATGAAGGCCTCACAGTCTGGGCAAATGCCTGAGAGGTTCCCGTACTTCTCGGTGATCGGGGAATATTCCGCCATGTCACCGGCAGGTGGTTTCGGGGCACGGCAACGCACGCAATAGAGTTCTCCCGGCTTGCAAGTTTGTTTGTGTTTTAATCGTCGGGCTCGGAGAAACGCCACCAGTTCACGACCGAGAATGAGCATGGGGCGTTTATCATCGCTGGTGGGAAGCCCGTTTTTGACCCACTGGCGGACGGTATGCTTATGAATGCCGAACAACTTGGCGATCTCTTCCACCTTATAGCTGCGATGAATTTTTACGAGCCGGTGGTTGGGATGACGTTTTCCCATTACTTGGCATCCTTACGAGCCGCCTCCAGACTCGCCACCAGGGCACGGATTTCTTCATCTGTTTTTCCGGCAATTCGCGCTGCGTTGATCGCCGCTACTTCGTCGGAGGGCCAGCCGACCGCCCGCGCCCCGAGGGAAACAGGCTTTGTCCATAACTTTTGCGAAATGCGCAGATAGATGGTAGAGCGGGAAAGCCCCGATTCAGATTTAACAGCCGGGAGCCTTAGGATGGTACGCTTCATCTTTAAACCTCCTTGATGGGTAGTGGAAGTGTTTAAGTAAAGCGTAGGCGGGGGACTTGGGCGATACAATACCCATACAAGGCTCAGCCTGGATGAGATATTTCTTGAATATTCAAATTGTTGGGGATTTACGGTTAGGGCTGCGCTACTGCTGGCACAAAAGATTTATGTAAGATATTTTAATAGGTTAACTTGGGCGAAAAAATTCCGCCCAACTTTTTTTCATTTCTTCGTATTTTTGCGGATGGTCTCTGCACTGCGGCCACGGGCAATGTCCATTTTGGCAATCTTGTTGGCATACCACTATCGCTTTTTCCAGGTTGAACCATCCTCACTTGCCTCTCACGCCATCGGGGGCCTTAATTTTCCAGGAGTTGGATTAACTACGAGCACCCAGGAGATAATGGAAGCCTAAGGAACTCGAAATAATCCCATTAAGCAAAATACAGGAGGCGGTCAGACTGCTCCGAGAGGCTGGACAGCCAAGCCGCATCATTCTGCATGGGTCCTATGGCGGTGGCACACCTCATGAAGATATCGATCTGGATTTCCTGGTCACCTTGCCAGTGTCCGGGATAGCCTGTGGGAGATGGTTAAGTTGCGCCGGGTTCTAAGCCCTTTTCGTCTTCCGAATTGACTTTTCAACCAATGAAAGATATACATTTATTATAATGTATATCTAGGAGGGGCTGATTATGCAAGTCTCAAAGTGGGGTAACAGTTTAGCCATTCGGCTGCCTGCCTCAGTAGTCGAAGCGCTGGAATTGAAAGAAGGCGATGAAATTGAAGTGATTATAGCAGATGAACGAATCTTTCAAGTGAGGAAGAAGCCCAGCAGCGAAGCAATTATAGCAAGGTTACGGCAATTCCGGGGAAAGTTGCCGGCCGATTTCAAGTTTGATCGAGACGAGGCCAATGTCCGCTCCTAAGGTGTTTATTGACACGAATATTCTGCTTTATCTCCTGTCTGCTAAACATGATAAGGCCGATCAGGCAGAGGCGATTGTGCAAATGGGTAGCTTGATAAGCGTGCAGGTTTTAAACGAGATGGCCAACGTAGCGCGTCGTAAACTCGGCATGTCCTGGCCCGAAGTCAATGAGGTGTTAGGGCTGATTCGGGCGCTATGTCCAACTGCTCCGTTGACCATTGAAACTCATGACAGGGGGAGGCTTGTCGCTGAGCGGTACGGACTAAATGTGTATGATGCGATGATTGTGGCTGCAGCCCTCCTCGGAGGATGCGAAACTTTATACTCTGAAGATATGCAAAATGGACTCCTGATCGACAGCCAGTTGCGTATTTGCAACCCATTTAAACTGAAATAAGTGAGTCGAAAAATCAAGCCAGATCATCCTTGCATTCCTCGACACATCATGTCGTGGACATCCACACCGACATAAGCTATGTGAGATATTCTGACAAGTTAACTTGGGCGAAAATTTTCCGCCCAACTTTTTTTATTTCTTCATATTTTTGCGGATGGTCTCTGCACTGCGGCCATGGGAAATGTCCATCTTTGCAATCTTCTCTGCCCACCATTTATCCGTTCTCCGGGGATTGCTGCGTTTCAGCTCGCGATACATCTTTCGCCAACTCTCGTAAATGGCCTGAGTTTTGAGCTTCCCGGCCTCGCGCCTGACCTGGCCTGGGGTGTAGCGTTTGTCCCCTGTGGTCGCGGCATCCACCAATCGGCGAACCCTGGCCTCATCGAGTGCGTATCTGTCCTCACGAAATTCAATAAACTCGTCCAACGGAACCTTGTTGTCTCCAGCGACCAAGGCCAAACTACCACTAGCTTCAAGGCAGAGCATCTGACTGCGCTTGTCACCGGAGACTATGCCTATTCCCCACCGGCCGGCACTACCCGTTTGCCTGGCAGGTGGACGCAGGCCGAGGCTGGAAGCGACAAACTCGCATACTATATCTGCACTGCACTGCCATTGGGTCAACCTTTCGGCCGAAACAGACACCCTGTTAACATCGCTCCGCTTATCGCAAACTATGAAGGATGATCGGGCTCCTGTTGTTGCAGGGAGCCTATGCACCGGCATGACGCAATTATCCTCGCACCCTGGACATACCGCACTGTCAGCCGGCCGGGTCTTAATAATCAGCCTCTGGGATTTCATGGCCTTAATTGCCGCACCCGGCCATTGCTCCAATTCTTCGGCGTTGATTAGAACCGCGATCCCGTGACATGAACCCACGCGTCGCAAAAGCTCAAGAATGGCAGCAAACGGCGTCATACATCAACCGCTGTCTGTGGCTCAGCGCCTCCCTCCGGTTCCTTGGGCTCAAGTCCAGAGGCCTCCAGCATGTCTCGCAGTTTCAGCCCGGCTTCATCGTATTTAAGAGAGCAGGAGTTTGGATAGGTAATGCGGAAGGTCACCCCTTTCGGCGGCTTGGCAGCATCAACCACTACCGAAGCCCTCAGCTCTGCTTGGGTGAGGTTATACATATCCAGCTTGATTGCCTTCCCAATCTGGTCAAGCAAATCATAGACGGCATCCCTATCGTCTGATGTATCAGCTTCCAAAGTAATGCGATCCCCTTTCACCACTCGAGAAGAAAGTCGCAGCTTCTTCACGGTCACCTCTTGGATGCCGCTATCAACGTCGTAGATAAAATTAAAGCTTTTCTGCAGCAGCGGGGATAGATCGTAGATGCGCTCATCTTTTGGATCGGGCGGCAGCTCATTGAGTTTGAGAATTGCCGTCGTAAACATCCCCTGGAGCGGCTCAACGGCCTTTTTAGGACCCCGATAGTTCAAGTCGAGGGAACCATCCTGCTGCGAGTAAACATAAATGACCTCAAAGGCCGGGTTGTGAGGCCGGCGGTCAAACTCACCATTCACCCACTCAATGCTTTGCTGGGAATAGTCTTCGGGATAAGCGAAAAAATAATCAAGTTCCCCTCGACGAAATGATTCCACAATGCAGTTTTTGCCTCGGCCCTCGGTATGATGAAAATAACTGCGGATTAAACTGACCAGTTGCTGAATGCTGGGGTCGTCTACTGCTGCTGATTGATGGGGAAGGTTTTTGCGTTTTCGCCAATAAGGCAGCATATCCGCATGATAGAAGAGTGTCGCTCCCTTCCAGAGATTATTGTGATCCAAATAGGTGATCATTGCCCGTTCATAGTGATTGGCCAGGGCTGACAGCATTTCAGTAAAAGACTTTAGGGCTTCCGGATCCTCCTCCATGTGCCAGTTAGCCTCGTCAATAATCGCCTTAAAGCCATTATCACAGCTCATCTCGAAAATTTCCCGAAATTCCGCATCCATCGCGTTACGCTGGTGTTCCGGCAGGGCCAGCCAAGCCGTAAAGAGTTCCTCCGGCTTGCCCTCCTTCATGGCACCGAAATCCACCTCGTCAAACAGTCCCCGGTCTTGGAAATAGCGAGCCAGCAAGGCATTAGGCATTTGCCGGAAGAAACTTCTTATAGAATAATTTCTGGCCATGTACTTTCAATCCTTTGCCATGATGGAATATCATTTGAATTTTACTCATTAAAAATCCATAGACCAGCAGTCATGATCTCTTCGCATCTTCTTACTGCTGTCATCAGCTTACCCCGGCTTCCTCCGGAGAAAAACAACTTTCTGATCAGTGGCCAAAGCTTCTATGCAGGCTCCCCACCAGTCCATCATCGATCGGCGCTCCTCCAGGTATTCAGACCTGTGGTAGGCGGCCCGGACCTTGTTCCGCTCTACATGAGCCAGCTGGCGCTCGATGACATCCGGCCGGAATCCGGTCTCGTTCAGGATCGTGCATGCCAGGGCCCGGAAACCATGTACCGTGGCGCGCTTATGATACCCGAGACGGTAGAGGGCATAAAGGAGGGTATTTTCGGAGATGGGCCTTTGTTGGTCCCGCTGAGACGGCAAGAGCAAATCGAATTGACCGGTCAATGGCTGCAACTCTTCCAGGACGGCCAGGGCTTGAGATGACAGGGGGACAATGTGCGGCGACCGCATCTTCATTCGCTCTACCGGAATGCGCCACTCTCTCTCGTCGAAATCGAATTCCTTCCAGCGGGCCCCCCGCAGCTCTCCAGAACGCACGAAAGTCAGTAAGATGAGCTTCAGGCCCAGCTTGGTGACAGGGTCGCCGGCATAAGCCTCGAGCTTCTTGAGGAACTCGGGCAGCTCAGCCCGGGAGATTGTCGCACGATGTTCCACCCTGCGGGTCTTCAGGACTCCCTGCATGTCTGCCGCCGGATTGTAAGTCGCCCGGCCGGTTTGGATGGCATAGCGAAAAATGGCACTGGTCCGCTGTAAAACCCGGGAGGCAACATCGAGAGCGCCACGGGACTCGACGGCCCGGAGGACCTCCAGAACCATCGGTGGAGTAATTTCCGTGATGGCAAGATCCCCTAAAGCAGGAAAGACGTCTGCTTCCAGGGACCCCACCACCCGGGCGCGGTGTGAATCGGTCCACCGAGCCCCATAGGTTTCGGCCCAATTCAGAGCAATAGCCCGAAAAGAGTTTTCAGCCTGCTTGCGCTCGGCCTGCTTCTCCTGTTTTTTAAGGGCCCCCGGGTCAATACCCTCCACCAATTGCTCCAGTGCCTGGCTGCGCTCCTCCCGGGCCTTCTTTAAAGAGACGCCTCTGTCATAGCTGCCTATCGATAGCAGCCTTTCCTTGCCACCGAAGCGGTACTTTAACCGCCAGAGCTTCGAACCATTTGGCTGAACCAGCAGAAACAGGCCGCCGCCGTCGAAGAGCTTATAGGGTTTCTCCGCCGGCTTGGCCTGTCGGATCTTGAGATCGGTCAATTTATCGATTGGCATATGGGTCCCTCCATGGGAATCACGTTCTCGGACTCAAACTGATCGACTAAAACCCGCGCCCATCAAGGGTTTTCTGGCATTTGGGGGTACTTTTTTCTACCCCCAAGAATCGATACCCCCAATTATACCCCCAGATACCCCCAAATTTCAATAAATTTTATCGGACGGCAATAGACAAGAAAAACCCGCAACCTGTTGCCAGATGCGGGTTTTTCGAACTTCTTAAGATGTCTTTGGATTTGCAGGTGGTGCCGGAGGCCGGACTCGAACCGGCACAGGGTTGCCCCCGGAGGATTTTGAG
>CAYNMI010000109.1:0-8216 GCA_964398095.1 uncultured Desulfobacca sp. | reverse complement strand
CCCCCCCCCCCCCCCCCCCCCCCCCCCCCCCCCCCCCCCCCCCCCCCCCCCGGCGCCTTAGCGGCAAGACTAAGGCCCGTGGCCTTAGCTCTTGCCTGCGAAAAATGTTATCCTTTCTTATCTCCAGTGCCGATTTAACCGTATATGCCCGATGAGTTCCACTTAGTCACGTCCTTCACGCCCGCCGGCGACCAGCCCCAGGCCATAGAAAAGCTGACCGCGGGGGTCAGGGCCGGTTATCCCCACCAGGTGTTATTGGGGGTCACCGGGTCCGGCAAGACGTTTACCGTGGCCAACGCCGTGGCCCGGTTGAACCGGCCCACCCTGGTCCTGGCCCCCAACAAGACCCTGGCGGCCCAGCTCTACGGCGAGTTTCAGGAGTTCTTCCCGGACAACGCGGTGGAGTATTTTGTAAGTTACTACGATTATTACCAACCGGAAGCCTACGTACCCCAGGCGGACCTCTACATCGAGAAAGACGCCTCCATCAACGAAGCCATTGACCGGATGCGCCACTCGGCCACGCGGTCGCTCTTCGACCGCAACGACGTGCTCATCGTGGCGTCGGTGTCCTGCATTTACGGTTTGGGCTCTCCCGAGGCTTACCACGGCATGCTGCTTTATTTAGAGGAGGGCATGGACAAGGACCGCCGGGAGGTGTTGAGCAAGCTGGTGGAGATCTTGTATGAGCGCAATGACATCGATTTCCACCGGGGGACGTTTCGGGTGCGGGGCGACCGGGTGGAGATCTTCCCGGCCTATGAAGAGGACCGGGCCATCCGGGTGGAGTTTTGGGGCGACACGGTGGAGGCCATTCGGGAAATCGACCCGCTCCGGGGCAAGACCCTGCGGCCGCTGAAGCGGGTGACGGTTTATCCCGCCTCCCACTACGTCACTTCGGACCTGGTGCGCCGCCAGGCCATGGCCGCCATTGAGGTGGAACTGGAGGAGCGCCTGGCCTGGTTCCGGGCTCAGGAAAAACTCCTGGAGGCCCAGCGCCTGGGGGAGCGCACCCGCTTCGATCTGGAGATGATGAAGGAGTTGGGCTACTGCCACGGTATCGAAAACTATTCCCGGCACCTCACCGGCCGGGCCCCGGGGGAGCCCCCCCCTACCCTCCTGGACTACCTGCCCCGGGAGTCCCTGGTGGTCATCGACGAGTCCCACATCACCATTCCCCAGCTCCAGGGGATGTTCCGGGGGGATCGCTCCCGGAAGCAGACCCTGGTGGACTACGGCTTCCGCCTGCCGTCGGCCCTGGACAACCGCCCCTTGAGCTTTGAGGAATTCGAGACCCGGGTGCGGCAGCTCATCTATGTCTCGGCCACCCCCGCCCCCTACGAAGTGAAGCAGGCCCAAGGCCGGATCGTGGAGCAGATCGTGCGGCCCACCGGGCTCATGGACCCGGAGATCGCGGTCAAACCCGCGGCCAACCAGGTGGACGATCTCCTGGGGGAGATCCGGGTGCGTCTGGCCCGGGGGGAGCGGGTGCTGGTCACCACCCTGACCAAGCGCATGGCCGAAGACCTCACGGAGTATTATCAGGACCTGGGCCTCAAGGTGCGGTATCTCCATGCCGATATCACCACCCTGGAGCGCATGGAGATCATCCGGGATTTACGTCTGGGGGTCTTCGACGTGCTCATCGGCATCAACCTCCTCCGGGAGGGGCTGGATTTGCCGGAAGTCTCCCTGGTGGCCATCCTGGATGCGGACAAGGAGGGCTTTCTGCGTTCGGAGCGCTCCCTCATCCAGACCTGCGGCCGGGCCGCCCGCAACGTCCACGGCCAGGTCCTGTTTTACGCCGACCGCGTGACCCGGTCCATGGCCGCGGCCATGGAAGAAACCAACCGGCGGCGGCGCCTCCAGGAAACGTTTAACCGGGAGCATGGGATCACCCCGGAAACCATCCAGAGTAAGATCAAGGACGTCCTGGCCTCGGTGTACGAGGCCGATTACGTCACCGTGCCCCTGGCCGCGGAGGAGCAGGCCGTGTATAGCGTGGAAAATATCCCCGCCACCATCCGACGTCTGAAAAAAGAGATGCAGGCCGCGGCGAGGAAGCAGGAATTCGAGCGGGCCGCAGTCTTGCGGGACCGCATCCGGGTCCTGGAGGCGGAGGGGTTAGGGGTCAGGGGCCCCTAAGCTTCCATCCCCTTGACCCCGTTTAATGCCTGAGGGTCCGTGAGGAGGAGAAACTCCTGCAGGAGTTGCTTCTGCTGTTCCGAGAGTTGGGTGGGGGTCTGGAGGTCCACGACTACTACCAAGTCCCCCACGGATTTGCCCCGCAGGCCGGGCAATCCCAGGCCGGGAAGACGGAAGGTGGCTCCGGGCTGGGTGCCGGCAGGAATGACCAGACGGGTTAGGGAAGTCAGGGTGGGAACCTCCACCTCCGTGCCCAGGGCAGCCTGCACGAAGGTGAGTTGGGCCCGGTAATAGAGGTCCTGGCCCTTGCGGGTGAAGGTGGTATGGGGGGCGACGGCAATTTCCAGGTAGAGGTCCCCCGGTGGACCGCCGTGGGTCCCGGCTTCCCCTTCGCCCCGGAGGCGCAGGCGGCTGCCCGTATCCACCCCCGGCGGGATGCGCACCTGGATCTGCTTGGTTTCTTTGATGACCCCGGCGCCCTGGCAAACGTCGCAGGGAGAGGGGTTGATGGCGCCGGCCCCCTGGCATTCCGGGCAGGTGGTGAAGATTTTTAGGAGCCCCTTGGACTGGCTCACCTGCCCCGTACCCTGGCAGCCGGAACAGGTCTGGCGCTGGGAGCCGGGGGCTGCGCCGCGGCCGGCGCACCGGGGGCAATGGACCCGGCGGGCCACCGTCAGGCTGGTGTTCAGGCCCCGGGCGACCTCCTCCATGGTCAGCACGACCCGCTGCCGCAGATCGGCCCCGGGTTGGGGCTCATCCGGGCGAGTCCGGGAGCGCCCGAAACTGAAGAAATCTTCGAAGACCTCCCCAAAGGAGCTGAAGATATCCTCAAAGCCGCTGCAGCCGCCCAAATCCAGGCCCACCAGCCCGGCATCGCCGTAGAGATCGTAAAGCTGGCGCTTCTCCGTGTCAGCCAGGACCTGATAAGCTTCGGAAATCTCTTTGAATTGTTCTTCCGCGACGTGATCCCCGGGGTTCTTGTCCGGGTGATATTTGAGGGCCAGCCGCCGGTAGGCGGTTCGGATTTCCTCCAGGCTGGCCTCTCGCGAGACCTCCAGGATCTCATAATAATTCGTCATCCCGACGCGACCACAAGCCCTTTAGGTTGGAGAATGGCGGCAAATCATAGCAATTTCTCATAATTGTTATCATCCGGTTAACCCTTGTCAAGGACGGGCGCGTTTATGAGGGGGGCAAAATCAGGCGGAGGGAGAGGAATCAGGCGCCAGGCGACTGAGGCGGTCGCGCACCTCCGGGGACCGGTCGTACACGGCCACCACTTTGGTCCGGCTCTGGGCGCCCAGAGTGAGTTTGAGGGAACTTTTGGGGAGGTTGAGGGCCCGGGCCAGGAAGGCGATGAGTTCCCGATTGGCCGCGCCTTTTTCCGGGGGAGCCGCCAGGCGCACCTTGAGGCGGTCGCCGTGGAGGCCCACCACCTGGGTGCGTTGGGCCCCGGGCACCACCGTCAGGCGCAGCAGATATCCCTGGCCGGTGGGCAGAAAAAAGCTGGACATGGGGCCGCGGCTGCCGCGGTCAGCCCAGCCGCAGGGCCAGATCCATCAGTGTGGAGACCAGGAAACGCTGCAGGAACACGATGACCAGCAGGACCAGGATGGGGGAGAGATCCAGGCCGCCGAAGACCACGGGCAACCGGGAGCGGACCCATCCCAGGACCGGTTCGGTGATGTTGTACAAAAACCGGACGATGGGGTTATAGGGGTCGGGATTGACCCAGGACAGCAGGGCCCGGGCGATGATCACCCACAAGTAGATAGTCAGGGCCAGGTTCAGGATATAGGCCAGCGCGGTGATCAGGTGTCCCAGGGCAAACATATCCCACGTCTCCATAGTTATGGTATTTCATATATATTAGGCCTGGGACCCGGCCCTTGTCAAGCCCGGCGCCCGCAGGCGCGAGCCGCGGCGGTTGGCCGGCGGCCGCCGCGTTCCTGGCTCTAACCGTTGCGGAAGTTGCCGTCTTTTTTTAAAATAACTGACATGGCTGATCCCCTTCTGCGGATAGAGCGCCTCTGCGGCGGTCCGGCGTCGCCATGGGCAAGCCCGGGGGCGGACCGCGGCGCCGGCGCCCCCCGGCCGGCCGGGGCGGGATGACATGAACCCGGAGCGGTTTCCCACCTTTGCGGCCTTGCGGCACCGCAATTACCGTCTGTTTTACTCCGGCCAGACGATCTCCCTCACCGGCTCCTGGATGCAGTCCCTGGCCTTCAGTTGGCTGGTCCTGGTGCTCACCAATTCGGCCTTTTACCTGGGCCTGGTGGGGGCGCTGCAAACCCTGCCGGTGCTCCTGTTTTCCCTGCTGGGCGGGGTGGTGGCCGACCACACCTCCAAGCTGCGGCTGCTGTTCATCACCCAAACCGCCCTCATGCTCCTGGCCCTGGTCCTGGGGGTCCTGGTGGAGGTCAAAGTTATCCAGGTCTGGATGCTCTGCGTCCTGGTCTTCCTGTCGGGTACGGCCATGGCCTTTGATATCCCGGTGCGCCAGTCCTTCATCGTGGACCTGGTGGGCAAACGGGACCTGCCCAACGCCATCGCCCTCAATTCCACCCTGTTCAACGCCACCCGGTTTTTAGGACCGGCGCTCGGGGGCGTGGTTATCGCCTGGGTGGGCATGGCCAACTGCTTCTTTCTGAACGCCGCCAGCTTCCTGGCAGTGCTCCTGGCCCTGGTGCTCATCAAGCTGCCCCGGACCCCGCGGATGCCCTGGAAGCCCGTGCTCCGGGCCTGGAAGGAACTCCTGGATTACGTGCTGGAGCACCGGGAACTGAAGCTGATCCTGCTGCTGATGAGCACGGTGGCGGTGTTCGCCATGCCCTATTTCGTGCTGCTGCCCATCCTGGCCCGGGACACCCTGGGGGTGGGCCCCCGGGGCTTCGGCCTCCTCATGGCCATGAGCGGCCTGGGGGCCTTTGTGGGGGGGCTCACCCTGGCCCGGCGCCTGCAGCGCCGCCCCCCCATGCCCTCCTTCCTGGCCGGCCAGGGCTTGTTCCTTCTGGGCCTCATGGGCCTGGGGCTCTGCCGCAACTATTACGCCGCCCTGGGCTTCATCGCCCTGTCCGGCTTCGGCATGGTGACCCAGCTTTCCACCGGCAACAGCCTGATGCAACTCAATGTGCCCGACGCCCTCCGGGGGCGCATCATGAGCCTGTTCGGGCTCATCGTTATGGGCTTCGCGCCGGTGGGCAGTCTGGTGTACGGCGGCGTCGCCCACTTCATCGGGGCCGGCCCCACCATCGCCGGGGGCGCCCTCATCGCCGCCTTGGTGGCCGGGTGCGTGTTTTGGCGGAACCGGGAGCTGCGCCACTTCGGCTTCAGCGAGATGGGGCCGGCCGCGGCCGACCCCGTACCGCCCCCGATTGCGCCTTTTCGGGGCTAATTTTGCTGAACCCGCAAACAGTCTTTTTCCCCGGCCCGGGTGGGAGGGGATTAAGGGGAGTTGGAAGGTAACTGGTTAAAGATGCTAATTATTTTACCCATACCCTAATCCTCCCCCCTCAAGGGGGAGGGAATTTTGGATTTTTTACGAAACCATCAATTTTTGAGCTTTTTGCACTATTATCTGGCCGGGCCGGTGCCGCTTAACCAGAAAGCAGCGAGAATCTTTACACTAACTTGCTGATTTATTAAGCTTATTGCCGTTATCGCTCCGGTGCTGAACCGCATGGGGACCGCTTTGGCGCCGCCAGTGAGCGTAAAAGCAATGTCTCAAAATATGGGCGCGGTGTGGAGGGAAAAAGGCGGGCCGATGTGATCCGCCCCTCATGTGGTTGATCTGCTACTTATTGCCGGGCTTATCTTTTGGGGCGACCTTCGGTTGGTCTTTTTTCGGTTTTTGTGCTTCCCTCTTCCTTTTATCCTTCTTGCCTTTATCTCCCATAGCTTTCTCCTGCGAAGGCGCGAATTTTCAGTCGTGTAAAGAGAAAAAATCTAATCCAGTTTACTAAAATTTGGACTGATGCACCAGGGAAAGGTTAATTTCCCAACAGGAGAAGTAAGATAACCTGTTGGGGCGGCGAAGGGTTATAGACTTATTCAGTGGGATGTAACACCTTTAACTTCGCCCCAATCAGTTGCTCGTGAGTAAGACGTAATAATTTACCAAATTTGGTCATCAGGTGGTGTTCGTACTTATCCATCTTGCCGTCAACATAGACGATCCGCCAAAGAGTTTCGGCGATCTCAATTCTTTGGGGGATTGAATAATTTTCGTCAATCACCTTGGCAAATTGCCATAAATCGACACTTTCGTTCAGTTTCTTTTGGGCCTCCGCCACCAGAGCCTCAGCATCTTCCCGGGATAATCCGTATGTTTCCCTGAGAATTAATAAGATTGCCTCCATCTCGGTTTGGGTGCATGTTCCATTGGTACGCGCCACCTCCACCAACAAGGCGCAGATGGCTACGAGTGTGGCATGCTCCATTTTCTCATCGGCGAACTGGCCCTCGGTGATCTTTGCCAAAAATTGCTTCACGATATTGAACATTGGTGCTCCCCGGTTTTACCTTTCTTGAATGGTTATTTAATCCGAGATTAACCGTTAGGCTTGGCTAGCGCGGTCAAAAAAAGGCTTTAGTGACTTTGTTTCTCAATTTTAACTCGGAAAGTCCCATCTGCTTATAACAAAATTTACTCGTAGACAATATTATATCACCCTTGTCAAGGGGGAGAACTTTTTCAGGGCAAGATTCCCCGGCAATAATTTTGGTTCTTGCGGTGATCCTGCCCTGTTAGCGGCCCGGGGAAAAAATTTGCGCCAGCCAGCCGGCCTATCGGTCACTGGCGGCACCTGCGAGAATTTGCCAATGATGATTGCGAAAGTGGAAGGCTTACCGATGGGTCTGGGGCGGTTGGGACATGGCTTTATTTGAGAAGATGAGGAGGTTTTTTATTAATTCTCTCTAGTTATGCCTTCTGTGTTTCATGAAGTCCCCGTTTCCCTGCTTTCCTCCGAGATGAGGGCTAACCTTCTTGGGGTTCCCTTAACTACCTGACAAAAATGATATCTTACTTGAAGCGCTGGGGCCATTGGGCTCTAATATAAGGAATTTGGTGGAGCAAAATAATGGTTTTCCTGGTTGCCATCCATAATCTTCCAATCATATATTGATATAAGAACTTACTCCCATGGGTTTCCTCTCGGAGTTTAGCATAAAGGATTTTAGAATGAAGGTTAAATTTAACAACCCAAGAACAGGTCAGGTAAAGAGTTTAAAAGTTGGGTGGAATTGGGGTCTTTTTATGTCTGGTAGTCTTATAGGATTGCCTTTATTTTTTCGAGGGTTATGTATTTGGGGAACGGTGATGGTTAGCCTTTGGGTCTTTAGTTTTATATTTTCAGATGGTATTGGGACGGTAATCTTATCTGTAATCGGAATTGGGGTAAGTATTTTTTTGGGGGTTAAAGGTAATGAAATGATAGCTAAAAATTACCTCAAACACGGTTGGGAATTAGTTAATCCTGAGGACAATATTGTAAAAATCGCCAAAGAACAATGGGGAATAGAAACTGAAACATGGGGAAGATAGTTTTATTCCTGCATTGAATTGTCAGACTTGAAGAGAGATTGCCGCAGCATCGGTATGGATGGGTTCGGATTGCCTCCAGCCTGCGGCTTCCGGCAACTGCCCATGCCGCTCTTTACCCCCTCCCTGTCTCTCGCTCCACCCCCACAGAATTCTTTTGCCACCTGACTGCGTAATCCCCGATAAAATATCTGCTCTCTAACTACGGTTTATCTAAAAATACCAGCTATCTGATATGCTTATGATAGCCGGTTGATGGGGGAAGGAGCCGGGAAGCAGGTGAGGCGGTCATGTGGTCATAATTTGCCGGGCCCAGGCCGCCCCTCCTGAAAACGGCCCTGGTCCCGTGGCCCAGGAATATCTTACAAAATTTTGGTCACGGCATAACTGCGATTGCGCCGGCAAACAGGGCGGACACATAGTTCCTCTAGGAAAGTTGACGATTATTTTTAAAAGGAAAATCTGGGACATGATACTACAAGCTATTTCAAAACCGGGTTATTGTGTCACCCTGAGCGTTAGCGAAGGG
>CAYNMI010000108.1:2309-8290 GCA_964398095.1 uncultured Desulfobacca sp. | reverse complement strand
CGGGTGAGCCTGCCCGGGACGGTGCCCCACCGGGAGGTGGCCCGGCTCATGGCCGACAGCCACCTCCTGGTGATGCCCAGCCTGATCGCGCCTTCGGGGGACCGGGACGGCATTCCCAACGTCATCCTGGAGGCCCTGCACTGCGGGGCGCCGGTGGTGGCCAGCGCGGTGTCGGGCATCCCCGAGGTCATCAGAGACGGCGACACCGGCTGGCTCACCGCCCCGGGCGACCCCGAGGCCCTGGCCCGGACCGTGGCCGCGGCCCTGACCGATCCTGCCGAGGCCCGGCGCCGGGCGGCCCGGGGCCGGGACTTCGTGCAACGGGAGTTCGACTCCCGCAGGAATTACGGCCGCCTGAAGGCGCTCTTCGAGGCCGCCGCCCAATCCCCTCAATAATCCAACTTTTTCTCCCGGATAAACTGCTCCACCAGGTCGAAGATTTGCTGGTTGCCGCAGAAGGCGCCGGTTTGGATATTGGCGCGGCAGCGCTCCAGGTTGGCTTCGAACGCGGGGATGATCTCCGGCCGGGGGTTGAAGCCGGTAAAATAGCGGCCGTAGCCCAGGCGCTGGATGTAAAGGGCGTTCAAGAACTGCTCGAAGGCGTTTTTGATGGGGAAAGAGATCACGGGCTTGCCGTAGTAGAGGGCCTCGGACATCAGGGTGTGGCTGCCGCCGCAGACCACGTAGCGGCAGGAGGCCAGGTCGTCCAGGAAGCCGGCCTCGGAGGTTTTCTTGAAGTGGAGGTTGCCGGCGACGCGGTCCTCGTTGAAGCCGTAGACCATCACCGGGGAGGGGATGGCGCTCAGGAAGGGGAAAAAGCGCTGGAAGGTGGTATAGCCCTGGTAGGCCACCACGTGGCCGCCGGAACTGGCCCGGCGCTCCATAACGCTGTCCCGGAGGAGCGGCGGCAGTATTTTGGCCCGGGCCCCGGGGGTCATGGGGGTCTGGAAAAAGGAGATCACCAGGTAGTCCGTGGCCCGGCTGAACAGGGAAGCAACGGCCACCCGGGTGGAGAGGTAGCTGGGGTACTGGACCCAGGGGACCGGGTGGCGGCTCATGGTGATGACGTGCTGGTGGTCGATGGAGAGGCAGGGAACCCCGAGCCGGTGAGCCGCCCGGGGCAGAAAGTACTCGTAATCAGTCAGGGTGACGTCGGGCTGGAACCGGTCCATAATCATAAGGACCCGGCGGAGATGGCGGCGGGACTGGGTCCGGACCTTGAGGGCGGCGATGAGGGTGGCGGCCGCGTCCACCTTGTGGCCCCGGACCACCGTGGGCGGATTGGGGCATTCCTCCACCGGGAATTCCTGGCCCAGGATAGCGGCCCCGGTGCCGTGGCTGAGGAAGAGGAACTCGTGCTCCCCGAAGTGGCGGGCGATGGTCAGGGCCCGGACGGCGTGGCCGTGGCCGGTGCCATGGACCCCATAGAGAATTCTGGCCATGGCGTCAGGACCGCCCCGGGCGGGGCAGAGATTTGGGGATGATAGGCATTAGTTCAAGGTTCAAGGTTCAAAGTTCAAAGTTAATTATGATGGCGGGCGCGGCGGCCCGCCCCACTTGACCAGGTGTTTTTTCCCTAATTATTCCCTATAAAAAATATCACGCACCCGGCCGCCCCAGGTGACCCGGTAGGAGATGCCGCGCCAGGCGATGGTGTCGGTGCGCCAGGTCTGGAGATAGCACCAGCCGGCCATGAAAATGTTGGCATAAAAGGCCAGGAGCCAGGGCCCCAGGGGGACCTTTTGGGGCACCAGGGTGCGGCACCAGGCCCCGATGCCGCTTAAAACCAGTAAAAATCCCAGGCTCACCAGGGTCAGGGGCGGGGCCACCAGTCCCATGATGCCCCCCAGAGCCGCCAGGGCCGCCAGGAGGATGGGCGCCACCAGGACCCACACCACCAGGGCCGCGGCCAGCCAGGTGCCGGGCATGATGTATTTTAAATAGAGGAGTTGCCGGGTGGTCCAGGCGCGCCAGCCGGACAGGGTCTGGCCCGCGAGATCGGTGTTGAGGATGGCGGTGGCCACCGGCGCCGTCCGGATGCCGCACTTCAAAAAGCGCAGCCCCAGAGGGAAGTCGTCCAGCACATTGCTCCGTAAGACGCCCGGGACCCCGGAATCCTGAAACACGGACCGGAGCACTGCGGTGGCCCCGCCCCAGGGCAGGGCAATGAAGGCGAAACCGTGCAGCAGGTGCAAGGTCAGCACCGTCTGGAGCCTTCCCAGGGTGGCCACCCGGGCATCCCCGGGAACGATGCGGTGGAAACCGCTGGTCAGGACCGCGGCGCCGGTGACCAGGGGGTGGATGAGGTCCCGGAGAAAGGTTGGCGGGGCCCGGTGGCTGCTGTCGCAAAACACCAGGATATCCACGGCGTCGTTTAAGGCCCCGATCCCGGCCAGGAGGTTGTGGTTCTTCTGGGAGCAGCCGGCCGCGGGGCCGCTGACGATGTGGCGGGTATGGGGGTGACGGGACAAGAGTCGCCGCACCAGGGGAGTGGCGGGGTCCTCCGGGTCCCGGGTGACCAGGACGGTTTCATAGTTGGGATAGGACTGGGTGAGCAGCGACTCCAGGGCAATCTCCATTTCCGGGGAGTTCCCGGTCATCGGCACGATGAGGCCGACCCGGGGATAGGCCGGCCAGGGGCCATACGCCGCGGCCGGGTCCCCGGAGTCCCGCCCCGGAAAACTCCGGCGCACGTGTAGGCGGCTGTGGACCAGGAGGACCAGCAGGAGCAGGAGTTCCAGGGCCATGGAAGCCAAAATGAGGGCCGTCAAGGGATTCCTCCAGGGGTCATGGAAGGTGCGCCAGACATGGCTAAGCCGTCTTCCCTTAAATAAAAGGCCGGGCGCCTCGACCCAGCCACATAGTCCGTGAGCTGAAAATCACTTAACAGATAACTTCCACCCCTGTCAAGGAAAATCAAGGGCCGGGGGCGGTGAGGGCATGGACTGGATTAGCCTGCTTCTGTTTCGGAAAGTTCAAGGTTCAAAGTTCAAGGTTAATTTTGGGTGGGCAGGGGGTGTCATAAAGGACTGCCCTGATTTTAAGAGGGGCGCGGCCGGCGGCGCCACCAGTGTCCCGCCAGGATCAGGGTGGGGGCCAGGGCCAGGAATTCGGCCACTTCCCGGGGTAGGCGGCCGTGCCCCATCAGGTAGAGCAGGGCCCCCACCAGCACCGCCAGGCCCAACTGGAGGAGGGGGCGCCGGGCCATGAGCCCCAGCCGCCGCTGGCAGAACGACACGGTCAGGAAGGCCACCCCGCCCTTGGTGAGCACCATGGCCAGGGCCGCGCCTAGCAGGGGTGACCGGGGGATGGCCAGGGTGCACCAGATCAGGTTGAAGACCAGACCGACCAGGAAAAAGATCAGGAGCAGCCGCTGGTGGCGCATGCTGATCATGAGAAAGACCGCCAGGTTATGCATGAAGGCAAAGACCACGGTGACCGCCAGGATTTTTTGCAGCCAGATGGCCTCCGGATAATTGGGGCCGTAAATCAGGGGAATGATGCGGTCGCTTTCGATGTACAGCACAAACATGACCGCCAGGGCGGCAGCCAGGAGCCAGCGGGCGGTATCCCGGGCCAGTTGGGAGACCCGGGCCTGGTCCACCTCCCAGAGTTGGACGAAGAGCGGGAACAGGATGCTCTGGAGGAGCAGGTTGGAGACCAGCCCGGAGATGCCGTCCACCGTCTGCCAGGTGACGCTGTAAAGAGCCACCCCGTGGGCCCCGATGTATTTTTGGAGGAAGAAGAGGTTGGCCTTGTTGTAGAGGGTGGCCGAGACTTCGATGAGGGCAAATATCAGGCCCAGCCGGAGAGTAGACCCCAGGGGTCCCAGGGAGGGCCAGCGGAACTTAAACTGGCGTTGGGCGCGGACCAGGAATAAGCTGCCGCCCAGGTTGACCAGGCTCTCGATGAGCTTGAAGGCGGCCACCGCCAGGGGCGGGGCTCCCAGGGTCAGGGCGATAAGCCCATAGCCGAAGCCGAGGCTGGCTGCCAGGGCCTTGATTTTGCCCTGGAGATCCTGGCGGCCCTGGACCTGCAAGGCCACAAAAAACGAGTTGGCCAGGGCATCCAGTCCCACCCCGGCGCTGATCATAAACATGACCTGTTTGAGGGGCAGGGCGTAGTCCTGCCACTCCATGAAGCCCAACACCCCCATGAGCGCCACCACCAGCAAGGCCGCCTTGAGAAAGGAGACCTGGCTCAAGGCCGCGTCCGGATCACTGTCCTGTTGGCTCAGGAGGGATACCAGGGGGAAGTTGAGGCCGAATTCCGACACCAGCAGGAGGATGCTGCCCAATCCCATGGCCAGCATAAACTCCCCGTAGGTGGTGGAACTGACCCGGGCCAGGTAGATGAGGAAAACGGCCTGGAAGGCCTCCCGGACCCAACGGGCGCTCAGCAGGTAGGCGAACTTGGTAAGGATGCGGTGAGGGGCGGGCTCCCCCGAAACCGGCGGGCTATGTTGGCTATCAGGCGTCAAGGGATCGAGGCTGGCCTCAAGATGGATTTTCTCAGGTCCGGGTCTCCCCAAGGGAACTGCCCGGAGCCTCTTTTATACCAGATATTCCCGCCGGCGGAGAGGAAAAGTCACCGGGTGGACGGATGGGGCCGAAATTCCAACCTGAGCCGGGCCCTGGGGTTCCGGCCTGAGGCGCCAGGGATGGGACCGGTGAAAGTGATTGCCATGCCCGCCGGGATGCTTTATGATTTTGAGAAGCCGAGCCATTATCGGCCTTCCCTGGATTGATCTCCTGCTTATGACCATCTTCCCTCTGGAATAGTTAAGTATGCCGGACGACCGCAACGTTACCCCGGAAAACTGGTTCCAGCGCCACCCCAAGACCACCCTGGGGGCGATTATTCTGGTGGCCGTTCTGGCCATCGTGGCGGGGACGGAAAAATTCCTGGAATTCAACAACCACCGGCACGGGATTTTTCTGGAGGCGGAAAGCCGGTATGTCAGGCTGAAGGAATACCGGCCCGGCACGCAACTGCTGCTCAGTTTTCCCCGCCACCACCTGCCTTACACCGACAATGTCTTCACCAAGAAGTACCGGTTTGACATCGATAAAAACGGCTTTATCGTGCCGTCCAAGATCTATGAGCACCCGGACAAGGTCATCGCGTTCCTGGGCGGGTCCACCACGGAGTGCATGTTTGTGGATGCGGATCACCGCTTTCCTTACGTGGTGGGGCAGATTTTGGGGCGGGAGACGGGGGAAAAGATCAATTCCTACAACGGCGGGATGTCCGGCAACAACACCCTGAACGCCCTGGATATCCTGATCAACAAGGTGATTCCCCTGAAACCCAACGTCGTGGTCTATATGGAAGACATCAACGACCTGAGCACCCTCCTCTATGAAAAAACTTACTGGAACAAGCACACGGCCCGCTCGCCCCTGGAGGTCCAGAAGAGGTGGAAGCTGGTGGGCAAGTATCTGAAAGAGATATTTATTCCCAACCTCAACAACGCCTACAAGAATTTAAAGCAGAACGTCTTCCGGCAAAAGGCGGATGAGTTCGCCAACGCCCGGGGGAAAAAGCTCAAGATTGACCAGGCCCGCATGGTGCACGATTTTGCCGCGGCTTTGCAGACCATGGTCTGCACCTGCAAGGCCTGGGGGATCGTGCCGGTGCTCATGACCCAGGGGAACCGCATCACTGACCATCCCGACCCGGTGGTGGCGGCCTATATCGCCCGGGACGGCGAGGCGGTGAGCTATCCGGAATTTAAGAAACTCTACGACGCTTTCAACGATACCATCCGGGCAGTGGGGCGACGGAATGATGTCATGGTTATCGACCTGGCCCGGGAAATCCCGCCCAACCGGCACTATCTGTATGACCTGGTCCACTTCAACGACGCGGGGTCGCTGCTGGCGGCGAAGATCATCGCCGCAAGGTTGAAGGGACTCATAGCGCCGCAGTAATCAGCCACAATTTTCCTGGTGGGGCTGGACTCCGTGCCCTGCCCAGAT
>CAYNMI010000108.1:0-2209 GCA_964398095.1 uncultured Desulfobacca sp. | reverse complement strand
TTTTTTTTATCACACTGAGCCGAAGGCGAAGTGTCTCATAAATGCATGAAAAGGATGAGATTCTCCGCCGTCTGCGGCGGCTCAGAATGACAAAGAAGGAAACCGCCTGGCGCGGGCGTATAATTTAGGGTCGCGTTGCATAATTAAGCAACAGGCGACTACCAGAGCGCCCCTGACCTCGCGACCTTGACCGCCAGGGTCAGGCCGTCGTGTTCGGGGGAGTGGCGGGGCAAAAAGCTCAGCAGGTGGACGGCGCGCCAGGCGGGATTCGCCAAGATTTCCCGGTTGAAATCCGCGGCGCCGGCAAAGCCCACGTTGTCCGCCACCAGGAGGCCCCCGGCGCGCAGAAGACGGCGGCAGGGGGACAGGGCCGGCAGGTAGGATTCCTTATCGATGTCCAGGAAGATCAGGTCAAAGGTCTCGGACAGCGCGGCCATGAGCTGCAAAGCCTCGCCCACCCTGACTTCCACCACTTCCGCCAGTCCCGCCCGGGCCAGGTTGGACCGGGCCCGGGCCGCCATGGCCTCGTCGTGCTCCAGGCTCAGGACCCGGCCATGAACTCCCGCACAGGCCCGGCCCAGAAAGGTGCCGGAATAGCCGGTGGCGGTGCCCAGTTCCAGGATGCGGGCCGCATTGGTGGCCCGGGCCAGGATGAAGAGGAGTTCCCCCACTACGGGGCCCACGATGGGGATGGACTCCCGGTCGGCCTCGGCTTCCAACTCCTGGAGCAGGGCGTCGGTCCGGGGCGCCAGATCCCGGAAATATCCTTCCAGATCGGGCATCATTGTGCTCATGGTCCCTCCTGCCGTACTGCTAGGGAAATAGAATTTCTCGAAAATATTTTCAAGTTCGGTTATTATTATGGCAGGAAATCGGCGGGAGGAAAAGGGCAGGCTGCCAAACCCCGATTCCTTTCAGAGCAGGCCAAAAACCGGACAATTGCCAACCGCTTGAGCCCAGAACCGACCAACAGCACCCGCGCCAAACCCTGTGCAGGGCAGCCCGGAGGTGCGTCCTGGCCCCTCGGCGGGGGGGGATATCGCAAATAATGTTTAAAGAATCTGTTCTTAATGATACAATAACTAAATTTTGGTAAAATAGTACTGAGGAATAACATGGCGCCAGAAAAGCTTAAAGGTAGCAACCCGGTAGCCCGGTGGCTGAAGGCCACCCCGGAGCAAGCCAAAGATACGGGCATGGCGATGGTGTTGATCTGCCTCCTCCTGGGCTATTGGGGCAAGTTTCCCAAGTTTTTGCCCGTCAGCATCGTGCTGCTGTTTATCACCATGGCCTGGCCCAGGGCCTTCCAGCCTCTGGCCGGGCTCTGGTTCGGCCTCTCCCATCTCCTGAGCAGCGTGGTCTCCCGGGTGATCCTGACTATCTTGTTCTTTGTAGTGGTCACCCCCATCGGCCTCATCCGGAGGTTGACGGGGGCCGATGCCCTGCAGTTGAAGAAATGGAAACAGGGCAAGAATTCGGTGTTCACAATTCGGGACGGTCCGGTTCAGGGGAAGGACCTGATGCAGCCGTATTGAGGCCGCGCCTTCCAGGGCCTGAGGGGCCTGGAGATTTGCGGCAATCAGCGAAACTATTTAGCCCCTGGCAAAACGTAGCCACAGCCTTGAACCCAGGTTGGCCCGGGCTTTCCAGCCTGGGCCAACAAGAGTTTTTCAAGTAATTAAAAAAAACTCCGGTGTTTGCATGACTTTTGCATAGGCTCTCTTGCTGATATCAAAGAGTTTTAGAGATACTGCCACCCCGGTGGCGGAAGGAGATGTACGATGAATTTTTTCAAAGATTTGTGGGGCTTCCTCAAGACCAGGAAAAAATTTTGGCTGCTGCCCATCATTCTGACGCTCCTGTTTTTCGGCGCGCTGATGATCTTTGCCAGTGGTTCAGCCATCGCCCCCTTCATCTACACTATCTTTTAAGGGGATAATTGCGTGTCCGAAGCGATTCTCGGTCTTTCAGCGTTTTATCACGACAGCGCCGCGGCCCTGCTGGTGGACGGCCAGATCGTGGCTGCGGCCCAGGAGGAGCGGTTTACCCGCAAGAAGCACGACGCCGCCTTTCCGGCCAATGCCCTGGCCTATGTCATGGCAGAGTCGGGCCTCAGGCTTGCCGATCTGAAGGCGGTGGCCTTCTATGACAAGCCCTACCTCAAGTTCGAGCGCCTGCTGGAGACCTACCACGGCTTTGCCCCCCGGGG
>CAYNMI010000107.1:0-8341 GCA_964398095.1 uncultured Desulfobacca sp. | reverse complement strand
TCATGGATATGGAAATGCGGCGGACCATGGACGCCGCCGCGGCCGGCGAGGAAGTTTAGGAGTCAAGAGGGCCGCTCTGCCACGGAAGCAGGGCGGGCCCTTGCAGATAATTTCCTTTACGAAAAAGGAAGGAGGATTGCACAGTGTCGAAAATCATTATTTCCGCTGCCATTCGCGGGGCTCACAAGATCGTTGACAAATGCGCGGCCAAGTTGGACGAGGCCATTCAGAAATATGGGGAAAACCAGGAGATCGGCTTCCCCAATACCGCCTATTATCTTCCCATCATTTACTCTCTGATGGGCGCCAAAATTGAGAAACTCAAAGATGCCGTGCCCATCATGAATCGGTGCAAGGAACTCCTGCCGCCGGTGCCGGCCGAACACAACTACCTCCCCTACCTGGGACCCGGCCTGGATGCCGGTCTGGCCACCCTGTTCGCCGAAGAAATCTTCGAGGCTATCCGCTACGTGGAAACCCCCGATTTCTACGATCCGGGTGAGGAAGTCTACAGCAAGGGCGCCGAAAAGTTCTGGGTAGGCGCCGCCAACGACGTTATCCTGCGCAAACGCGGCGTCGAATTCGTGGACGGCTCCGCCCCCGGGTTTGCCGCCATTGTCGGCTCCGCCCCCTCGGTCCAGGAAGCCGTGGACCTGGTGACGGAATATCAGAAAAAGAACCTCTACATCTTCTGCGCCGCCCGGGACATCGAAGGCAAGACCTCGGTGCCCGAACAGCTCCTGGAGGGCGGCGTGCAGATCGGCTGGCCCACCCGGATCGTACCCTTCAGCCCGGATATCTCCGGCGCGGTCTTCGCTCTGGGCTTTGCCGTCCGGGCCGCCATGGCCTTCGGGGGCGTCAAACCCGGCGCCGCCTTGAAAAACCTGATCTACAACAAGGATCGTATCTTCGCCTTCGTCAATGCCGTGTCCACCATTCCCGATGAGTGGTACGCCAACGCCGCCGGCGCCATCAACTGGGGTTTCCCCACCATCACCAACCAGGACATCCCCCAGGTGCTGCCCACCGGTATCTGCACCTATGAGCACGTGGTCAGCAATATTCCCATGGCCGAGTTGGGCCAGAAGTCCATTGAAGTCCGGGGCCTCAAGGTTTCCATCACCGAGATTGACATCCCGGTGAACTTCGGCGCCGCCTTCGAAGGCGAGCGGGTCCGCAAAGACGACCTCTACGCCGAATGCGGCGGTGGTAAGACCCAGGCCGTGGAACTGGTCACCAGCAAACGCATGGATGAAGTGGAAGACGGCAAAGTGGAAGTCTTCGGCCTGGACCTCCCCGACCTGCCCCAGGACAAAATCCCCATGCGTCTGCCCATGGCAATAGTGGTGGAAGTGGCCGGCCGGAACTTCCAGCCCGACTTCGAGCCCATCCTGGAGCGGCAGATTCACCACCTGGTGAACTACGCCCAGGGCGTTATGCACATCGGGCAGCGGGACATCGCCTGGTACCGCATCGGCAAAGCCGCGGTGGAAAAGGGCTTCAGCCTGAAACACGTCGGCGTTATTCTGCACGCCAAGTTCCATCAGGACTTCGGCGCCATCTTCGACAAATGCCAAATCAAGATCTACACCGACAAAGACAAGGTGGACGAGATCACCAAACAGGCCCGGGAAATCTACGCCGTACGTGACGCCCGGGTGGAAAATATGCGGGACGAAACCACTGAAACCTACTACTCCTGCACCCTGTGCCAGTCCTTCGCCCCCAACCACGTCTGCGTGGTCAGCCCGGAGCGTACCGGCCTGTGCGGCGCCTACAACTGGATGGACTGCAAAGCCTCGTTTGAAATCAACCCCACCGGCCCCAACCAGCCCATTCAAAAAGGCGAAACCCTGGACGAGAAGCTGGGGAACTGGCAGGGTGTCAATGATTTCGTCTTCAAGGCTTCCCGGCAATCGGTTGCTTCCTACAACTTCTACAGCCTGGTTTACGATCCCATGACCACGTGCGGCTGCTGCGAGTGTATCTCTGCGGTGCTGCCCATGTGCAACGGTATCATGACAGTAAACCGGGACTACACCGGTGAAACCCCTTGCGGGATGAAATTCACCACCCTGGCCGGCGTCATCGGCGGCGGCCAAGTTACTCCGGGCTTCGTGGGCCACAGTAAGTACAACGTCTGCCAGCGGAAGTTTATCGTCGGGGACGGCGGGCTCAAAAGGGTGGTCTGGATGCCTAAGATCCTGAAAGACGAACTCCGGGAAAAGCTCCTGAAGCGGGGCGAGGAAGAAGGGATGCCCGATCTGCTCGATCGCATTGCCGATGAGACCGTGGGTATCACCGAGGACGAAATCCTGGCCTTCCTGACGGAAAAGCAACACCCGGCTTTGGAAATGGACCCGATTATCGGTTAACCTCTGCGGGGTCTGGAGGTGCGCCCCTCCAGACCCTTCTTGACGAAGCGGTCCCGGCGGTCTGGGGTGTGTCCCCGGTGCTGACCCCCGGGGGCCACCAGCCATGGATAAGGAGAGAGACGATGGCATTAACTGGAATTGAAATCTTTAAAATGCTCCCCAAGACCAACTGTAAGGAATGCGGTTTACCCACCTGTCTGGCCTTTGCCATGGCCCTGGCCAGCGGCAAGGCGGAGTTGGATGCCTGTCCTTATGTGTCCGATGAGGCCAAAGAAAAACTTGCCGCGGCCTCGGCCCCGCCTATCCGGCCCGTCAAGCTGGCGATGAAAGAAGGGGTCAAGACCATCGGCGGCGAAACCGTGATGTTCCGTCACGAAAAAACCTTCTTTAACCCCACCATCATCGCCGGCCTGGTGACCACCGCCGCCCCCGATGCGGAAGTGGATGCCAAGCTGGACCAGTTCATGAAATTGCAGTACGACCGGGTCGGTCTCCTGCTGCGCCCCGAAATGATCGCAGTCAAAGATATGGGCGGCGACGCCGGCAAGTTTGCGGCCCTGGCCAAAAAGGTCGCGGACAAGACCGACGCCGCGATTCTGCTCTGCACCGATAATGCTGACGTCCTGAAGGCCGGGGCCGAAGCCGTGAAAGACCGGAAGCCGCTGCTGGGCGTCGCCACCCCCGAGAACGCCGACGCCATGGGCGCTCTGGCCAAAGAACTGGGGCTCGCCCTGGTGGCCAAAGCCAATGGCTATGACGCCCTGGCCGAACTGACCACCAAACTCACGGGCATGGGCCTCAAGGACCTGGTCATCGACGCCGGCAGCCGCGACCTGAAAAAAGCCTTCGAGGAGCAGGTCACTATCCGCCGGGCCGCCCTGGTGCCCAAGTTCCGGCCCTTCGGCTTCCCCACCATTACCTGCCCGTGCGAAATGACCGACGATCCCATGATGGAAAAGCTCTATGCCGCGGTCTTTATCGCCAAATACGGCGGCATCGTGGTGGTCAACGACATCTCCGCCGACGGCATCTTCCCCCTGCTGCTGGAGCGCCTCAATATCTTCACCGATCCTCAGAAGCCCATGATCATCACTCCGGGCATCTACGAGATCGGGACTCCGGGCCCGGATTCCCCCGTGGCCGTCACCACCAACTTCGCCCTCACCTACTTCATCGTATCCGGCGAAATCGAAGCCAGCAAGATCCCCACCTGGCTGCTCATTCAAGACACTGAGGGCCTGTCGGTGATGACCGCCTGGGCTGCCGGGAAATTCTCCGGCGACTCCGTGGCGATGTTCGTGAAGAAGTGTGGCATTGCCGACAAGGTCAAGACCCGCAGCCTGATCATTCCGGGGTATGCTGCGGGCATCAGCGGGGACCTGGAAGAGGAACTGCCCGACTGGAAAATTCTCATCGGGCCGCGTGAAGCCTCCCATATCCCGGCTTTGTTGAAAACTCTGTAGGGGAGCGCTTCACTCATTCGGGAAGAAGGCCCGGGGCTTTCTTCCCCACCGACAACACCGTCAACAAGGGGGTCACCTGATGAGTAAATTTTACCGAATCGGCGAAAACCTGAACGTGGTGACCAAAGTATATGGTCAGGCGATGAAGGAGCGCAATCCCAAACCACTTCAGGAGTTGGCTCTGAAAGAGGCCGAGGCCGGAGTGGATTTTATCGACGTTAATATCGGCCCGGCCCGCAAAGGCGGCGAAGAACTGATGGAGTGGATCGTCAAGGCCATCCAGGAAGTGGTGCCCAACGTCCCCCTGGCCCTGGACACCTCCAACATCGCCGCCATGGAAGCCGGTCTCAAGGTCCATAAAGGCAAGGCTATCATTAATTCCATCATGGCCCGGCCCGAGCGCATGGACGGCATGATGCCCCTGGTCAAAAAATACGACGCCGACATGATCGGCCTGATGTGGGGCCCCGAGGGCATGCCCCGGGACGAACACGAACGCGGCATGCTCACCGCCGAAATCCTGGCCAAGGCGGCGGAATACGATATCGAGAACGAGCGCATCTGGTTCGATCCCATCATCGCGCCGCTGAACATCCAGCAGAACCAGCTCATCGCCACCCTGGATTACATGCAGATGCTCCAGGATATGGCGCCGGGTTCCAAGTCCACCTGCGGCCTGTCCAACGCCAGCAACGGCGTGCCGGACAACCTGAGGCCCATCATCAACCGCACCTTCGTCGTCATGCTCCAGCGCAACGGCATGGTGTCCGCCATCGTGGATGCCTTCGACGATGAACTGGCCGCCGTGGTGTCCGGCAAACTGCCCCAGGCGGTGGACGTGGTCCACAAGATCATGGACGCGGAAAGCGTGGACATCGCCGCCCTGCCCAAACAGATCCAGAACTACGCCAAGACGGCCCGGGTCATCATGGGCCAGGTCCTGTTCTCCGACTCCTGGCTGGAAATTTAATCCGTTATTATTATCGTTACAAACGTGTAGGGGCGGGTTTCAAACCCGCCCCTTTTTTGCCTTGGGTGGTACTGCGTCCCTTAAAGCTTGACTTGATACTATTTATTAGTATCATATTATTATGCAGTGGACCGTAATGCTGTCCCGGCCAGCGGCGAAACAGTTGGGTCGCTTGCCCCTGATCGCCAGGAAAAGCCTTATTGCCCTGATGCGAGAAATCGAACTAGCCGGGCCGGTAAGGGGAAACTGGCCTAATTACGGTTCCTTGGGTAAAGGGCGTTATCACTGCCACCTTAAAAAGGGGCAACCGACTTATGTGGCCCTTTGGGAAGTGGTGGATAAGGCCTTCAAAGTAGTGGAGGTGATTTATGCCGGAACTCATGAAAGAGCCCCATATTGATGCCGAGGCAGTGGAATTGAAGTTTGTGGGGCCGGCGGCGAAAAAGGCGGAGGCGATCCGGAGTTTGCAATCTCTGGGCTTTGTCAACCTGGGTGAGGCTCTCCCCTGGCGTTTAGCGTTTCCCGAATATGACGAAAAAGCCTTGCCGGGAGTGGTCCTGGCGGGAGCCCGGGGCAAGGCGGGGATTACCCAGCGGGAATTGGCCCGGCGTGTGGGCCTGCCCCAGCGCCACATTTCCGAAATGGAGCGGGGCAAGCGTCCCATCGGCAAGGAAATGGCCAAGAGATTGGCCAAGCCCTTGAATATCAATTACCGCGTGCTCCTTTGATTGGCCGCCATATCTTGCTCTGGTTCATGCTACGCCCAGACCGCCCGGGTCATCATGGGCCAGGTCCTGTTCTCCGATTCCTGGCTGGAAATCTAATGACGCAGCTTTTCATCGCAACAAACCGTTTAGGGGCGGGTTTTAAACCCGCCCTTCCCTTCTTCTGGGTCTACAACTTAATACTTCCCGCAGGCCACCATCACCTCCGCCATCGCCCGCTCCAGCAGTTCCAGATATAGCTTGGTGTCATACCCGTCCAGGGTCTCGATAAACGGCGCCGCCGCCACCCGGCACTCCTTGGGCCCGGTTTTCCCCTCCCGCTGCACGTAGCGCACCTTCTCCCCAGGCTGGATGTGGATGCCGGCCTGTAAAAGCTGCCGGGCCGCCAAGGCCGTGGGGGTGTCCACCTTATATTCTTCCACCTTTTGGGACAACACCCGGGTAATGACCAGGTCTTGGGGAGCAATCCCCCCTTCCCGGAGGCTCTGCCGGAAGCCTTCGGCCATCCCTTCCAACTCCGGCCTCAGGGCCGTCAGTGCCTCGGGAGTCGCCGCCTTGGTAAGCTTTTGTAACAAAGCTTCCTGGGCCCGGCGCACGAAGGGCGGGGTATCCCGGCGGCGGCACATGAGTCCCCGCACCTTCAGCGACCCGTCTTCGAACACCCCGAAGTAGCGCGTCGCCACGGGCCGCTCCGGGTCCTGTTTGGACGCCATAAAAAAAATCCAGCGGTATACCCCCTCCAACGCCAGCTTCACCCCGGTGGCCTCAAAGGTTTTTTGGCATAGCTCTTCCAACTCTGACTCATACCGATTCCCCTTCACAAGATTTTTTTGGGGAGCCGCAGGCTTTGCGGTGGGAACCAAAATCCCCCTAAATCCCCCTTTCCCAAAGAGGGACTCTTTAAACCCCCCTTTTCTAAAGGGGGGTAGGGGGGATTTCCCTTCCCGGAGGTGAAACATTGGTGGTTCATGAACGTTTAGCCGGCCGCGCCCAGGCGAGACGCCTGGGCCAGCAAAACTAGGGTCATTTTCTCGTAAACCTGTCTCAGTCGACTCCGCTTTTTGCACCCAGAGGCAGTCCGTGAGGCCGTGGAGCACCGTAAAGCCGGCGTCCTCAAAAATCTCCTTGGCGGCCAGCAGCTTGTCCCGGCCATAAGCGGTCACCGCCTCATGCGCCTCGATCCGTCCGAACCGGGCGTTCTTGTACCCTAGATAACCGAAACAGGTGACCAGCATCCATTTCAAGGCGTTCTGGCGCTCTTTATAGGGTGCCGCCTCCTCCGGTGGCAGTTCTTTGACCCGAGCCTTTAGAGCCTCCCTGAGTTTTAATATGGGCCGGAGCGTCCGGGGCACCAACCCCTCCCGCCGCCGGCAGAGCCGGTATCCGGCTTCAGGTACCAAGTTATTACAGGAGCCGGGTCGGGTAGGGGCGTCCCCCCGGGTCGCCCCCAAAACCGCCGGGGGCGGGGGTTTTCCTTTACTGACCCCTGGCCCCTGACCCCTGGTCCCTGCTTTTCCGCCCCTGGCCCCCTCCCCCACTTCCACTGCTCCTCCGCAGCAGGAGCAGTTCACCGTTTCCGGCGAGATATTATGGATAGTCATAATGGTCGGGTACATGGAGGCGAAGTCCACTTCCGCCACCCGGGTGTGGAGGCCGATGGGCGGCATGAAGGTGAGGCCCCCCTTGTCGGTGGTGAGCAGTTCCCCCGCGGTTTTGAAGTGTTCCGGTTCGGCCTTGCGCCAGGGGATGAGGATATCGGCGCGCACGGCCTGGGCCAGTTGCATGGAGGTAATCAGGGTCCCGGGGCTGGACCGGGCCGCGGCTTGCAGAGGCATCTGGCCAATCCTGGCGATCTGGATGAGGCCCATAAGGCCCGCTTCCCGGAAATAGAAGGAGTTGCGCCGGTCCAGGTGCCAGCGCCCGAAAAAGGGGGCCGACGAGCCCTGATAGACGATACGGCCGTAGGAAAAATAGCTGCGCCCGCCCCTGAACCGCCGGGGGGTCCGCCGCCTCTCCCGATCCAGGGGGAGATGTTCGCCATACTCCCGGCGCCAGCGGCTGAGGACGGGGATGATCTCATCGTCCCCCCAGTCGCTCAGCACCAGGTCCGGGTCCGCCCTTTCGAGCCAGCGGGCCAGTTCCCGCACCAGGCCCGGCGCATCCGGGGCGTCCAGTTCCAGGGTGCGGCCCTCCCACCCCACCGCCAGGCCGTTTCCGCCTCCCAGGGGGATGAGGGGGTCCCGGGTGAGGGCCAGCCTCAGGGTGGCCAGGGGCGGCACGCTAAACTCCACCGCAAAGGGGTCCTCCAGGGGATCAAGATGGAGCAACCGGCCCTCCGCGGCCTGCACCTCATACCAGGCGCAGGGCCAATAACCCCGGGCATAGAGATAGTACGCCGGTATGTCCAGGTCGCAGTTGTAACCGGCCACCTCCCCGGGCAGCGCCCCCAGCCAATTCCTTACCCGGGGCAGGAAGCCGTAACCCTTGACCTCCAGGGCCAGCACCGACACCTCCTCCCCGCTCCACAAATCCCGGCCTTGCGCCGGATAGGCCCGGCGCAGCCAGCCCTTCTGGCCCAGGGCCCTGGCCAGGGACCGCAGCCGCCCCATTGGCCCGCCCAGATAGAGCCGGTAAGGAAAATCATCCTCCAGCCGCAGCCGCGCCCCCGTCGCGGTGATAAACCACAACACCATGCGGTCGCCTAAGGGATAGAGATCAAAGAGCCAGCCGATGGTTTTCATGAGTGCTGAGGAGAAAGTTGGGGGGGGGGGGGGGGGGGGGGGGGGGGGGGGGGGGGGGGGGGGGGGG
>CAYNMI010000106.1:0-8431 GCA_964398095.1 uncultured Desulfobacca sp. | reverse complement strand
TTGGTGGGAAAGGTCTTGTCGATCTGCGCCATGGTGCCGCCGATGGCCGGACTCTTTTCCACCAGGTGGACAAAATAGCCGGCATTGGCTAAATCCAGGGAGGCCTGCATCCCGGCGATGCCACCGCCGACCACCATTACCGATCCCAAAACTTCGTCGGACATATCGCATCCCTTTGTAAACAGGTGGTTTTCGGATTTTATGGTAAATTATTACTAACTTGTGGGATTGTAACTGTACGATTTAATTATCTAATGTTCAGTGTAATGATGTGCACCCATTCCTGTCAAGAAGAAATTATGGGGACACCCCTCGCCCGGGCCCGGGCGAGCCAACCTTGACCCTTTGCAAATTGCTATTTTCATGCCAATTTCGCTGTTGCATTTTTGAACATGGTTCAAGGGTCTTAGACCCGCGGCCAGGAGAGCCTTGCCTTTGCCGTTGGAACAATTTCCCCAGGCGGGGGTAAATTTGCCCCAATCCGGCTCGCCGCCGCGGCTGCCGACGCCCCCCGGTGGGCCGTCCCGCCTGCCGGTCTATTGCACGATGACGATGCCCGCCAGGGTGCCCTTGGGCATATCCCCGGGTTTGGCGCCGCTGCCGATGGGATAGATATCCCAGCCGGCCTGGGCCGTCATCCGGTAGACGTCAATGCCCACCGCCTCCATGGACGGCCGGGACTTCAGGGAGAACCGGCACTTCTTCCCCTCCATGGCCAGGCAGCCCTCCTGTTGGCCGCAATAGGTATGGCGGCAGGAGCCCGCGGCAAACCCGAAGGCCAGGTAGTGCCCGTCATAAAAGGCCATGGATTCCACTTCGTTGACGATCTTATAGACCTGCTGGTAGGCCGCCACCCGCTCCTTGATGGTGGCCTTGTCCCGGACGATCACCTCCGGGGGCACCTCTCTGATGAAAAACACGGCCCAGTGGTATTTCTGTAACAGGCTTTGCAGTTCCGCCGGTTTCATGGTGTTGGGGGGACAGTGGGCGCTTACCCCGTAACCGAAACATCGGGGAATCTGGCATTTGAGGGTAATGCGCTCGTCCACGGGAATCTCTGCCGCCTTGACGATTTTGGCCTGGGTGGCCCCCAGTTCCAGGGCCTTTTGCCGGTAGCGCTCCAGGTCCTGCTGCAACCGGTCTTCGTACATGTCCACTGCAACCTTCCTGACGGTTCGGCCCATACACGCTCCCTTCCTATTTATTATCATTATCACTTTTCGCACCGAATGCAAGTCTACTCCGGCCCCGGCGCCGCCGCCGCCGGCCAAATTGACAAGGGGACCGGGCTCTGATACAAGGGTATGGGTAAAGATTTCGCCCCCTATCTCATAACATTCGGTAATAATTCATGAAAATTGCTATCCTGACCAACGAATTTCCCCCCCACATCTATGGCGGCGCCGGGGTGCACGTCAATTATCTTACCCGGGAACTGGCCCGCCTGGACGGCCACCGGCACACCGTCAAGGTCCTCTGTTTCGGAGACCAGCGGCAGACCCTGGCCAACGAGACGGTCACCGGCGTCCAGACGGAGTTTGAATTTCCGTTCCAGGAACCCCGTTACCGGCGCCTCCTGGACACCCTCTACCGCAACCTGATCATGACCGGCTCCATCGCTGACGTGGACCTCATTCACTGCCACACCTGGTACACCCACCTGGCCGGCTGCCTCCTGAAGCAACTGCTGGGCGCCCCCCTGGTGCTCACCACCCATTCTCTGGAGCCCCACCGCCCCTGGAAGGCGGACCAGTTGGGGGCCGGCTACCACGTCAGCACCTGGGTGGAGCAGACCGCCTACACAAACGCCGACGGGGTCATCGCGGTCTCCCGGGCCATGCGGGACGACGTCCGGGAGCTTTACGGGGTGGACCCGGCCAAGATCCGGGTCATCTATAACGGCATCGACGTGAGCACTTACAAGCCCACCCTGAACCCCGAGGTCCTGCGGCACTACCGGATCGATCCGGAGCGGCCCTACGTCCTCTTTGTGGGCCGCATCACCCACCAGAAGGGGATCATGCACCTCCTCCGGGCCATCCCCTATCTCCGGGAGGGGGTCCAGGTGGTGCTCTGCGCCTCGGACCCGGACACCCCGGAAATCGCCCGGGAAACCGCCGCCAGCATCGATGCCCTCCGGGCCCAGGCCGGCAAGCAGATTGTCTGGATCTCCACCTTCGCCCCCCCGGAGCACATCATCCCCCTTTACAGCCATGCGGCCATCTTCATCTGCCCTTCCATCTATGAGCCCTTCGGCATCATCAACCTGGAGGCCATGGCCTGCGGCACCCCGGTGGTGGCCTCCGGGGTGGGGGGGATCAAAGAAGTGGTGCGGCCCGGCGAGACCGGCCTGTTGGTGCCCCTGGAGGTGAAATGCCCCGAGGACCACAAGGCCCGGGCCGCCCAAAAATTTGCCAAGGACCTGGCCAAGGCGGTGAATCAACTCCTGGATAACCCGGAGCGGCGCCGGGAGATGGGGATCAAGGCCCGGCAGCGGGTCCTGGACGAATTCAGTTGGACCGCCATCGCCCGCCAGACCCTGGAGTTTTATCGGGCAGTGCGGAAGCGCCATCTGTAAGCTTTGAGGCGTCTTAAGTGGAGACCTCTGTAAAAGTCCTCTCACCTGTCATTCTGAGGGAGCGCCGCGACCGAAGAATCTCATAACTACAAGTAAATACAAGATCCTTCGCGGCGCTCAGGATGACAACATGGCTTTCCGCAAAAGTCTCAAGCTGCCAGTGCTGCACAGGGATCGGGGGGATTATGCCACGATACTGCATCCCCCCGCCCCCCGTGAAGTCATGGCACCTGGGGCTGAGACTGGAAGCGCTGGACGCGGTTATAGAGCAGCAGGCCGCCGCCGATCACCACGAAGCCCAAGGCGATGAGCTGGGTCAGGGGCATCCAGCCGAAAAAGATCGGGCCCCGGTAGTCCAGGGGGCTCCGGTAAAATTCCACCACAAAACGGGCCAACCCCCCCAAGAACAGGTAGAGCAGCACGATCTGGCCGCCATAGAGTTTCCGGGGCCGGAACCATAAAAGAAACAGGAAGACGCCCAAATCCAGGAAACCCTCATAGAGCTGGGTGGGATGCACCGGCACCCGATAAGGGCAAAGGGAGTTGGGGTCAGTAAAGGTCACGGCCCAGGGCACCTTGGTGGGTATGCCGTAGCAACTCCCGGCCATGAAGCAGCCGATCCGCCCGATAAACTGCCCCAGGGGCAACGCCAGGGCCAGGGCATCCAGGGTCGGGCGCCAGGGCAGCTTGTGGTATCGGATGAAGAGCCAGACCACCAGCAGGGCCAGAAACAACCCGCCCTGAAAATCCAGGCCCCCTTTCCAGATGGCGAATATTTGGAGGGGATGGCTCAAAAAAGTTCGGGGCTCCAGAATGACGAAGAGCAGGCGGGAGCCCACCACCGCCGCCAGGATGATATAGATACCGAGGTCGAGAAAGCGCTCGGCGGGTAAGTGCAGGCGTTGGGCTTCCCGCGCGGCCACATAGATCGCGGCCAAAAAAGCCAGGGCCAGCAGGACGCCATACGTATGGATGGTGAGGGGCCCGATTTTAAACAGGATTGGATGCATGAGAGGTATTCTCCTCGTTTAGCCGGAATCAGGCAGCAACCCTGGCCGCCTGGGACGAAAAATGGTTTTGGGGAACTGCTTTGCCGCAGAGACTCCCCCTGGTTCCCATGTTTGGGGTCGAATCCCAATGGGATTAGACTTACTCGCAACCTAGTGGCTCACTGCATCGGCGGACGGCAAGCAAATCGGGCTTCAGGGAAGTTTAGGGAGGCTGGAATCAGGCGTGGGGCGGGTGAAAAATCGTGCGGATCAGCATCGCCGGGACTATGGCGGCAACCCCGTGAAAAAAAGCGCTCAGTGGTTCAATATGGACAAGCATGGGACCGGCGTCGATCGCCCCGGCAACGTGGCAACCGGGTAAAGGGAGCAGTGAATGCCCGTTTTGCTGGGCTTTCATCTGGCACAGCCCGGCGCACGCCACCGTAGTTACCGCGAAGAGCGCCACGAAAATGAGCACTCCCACGCGCAGATAGCGATGCTGACGCCGATTGCTTAACATAAATAAATTCTAAACAATAAAATATCAAAGTCAAGACCACCAGGTGCTTTTGCGGCAGGCGGTAATTTTCCTCAATCAGATTAATTCCGGCCCGGCGGGTCCCTCGGCAGCCTGATCTATTCCTTCTCCTCGCCGGCCGGTTCATATTTGAGAAATACCACCCCCAACGGCGGCAGGGTGAGGTTGAGGGAGTGGAAGCGGCCGTGGCAGGGGATGGGCACGGCCTCCAGGCCGCCCAGGTTGCCCTGGCCGCTGCCCCCGTAATCCTGGGCGTCGCTGTTCAAGATCTCCTGCCAGAACCCGCCCTGGGGCACCCCCACCCGGTAGTTGTGCCGGGGCACCGGGGTGAAATTGCACGCCACCATGACCATTTCTCCCTCCCGCCCCTTCCGCAGAAAGGTGATGGCGCTTTGCTCCCAGTCGTTGCAGTCGATCCACTCGAACCCGGCGGGGGTGAAATCCTGGGTAAACATGGCCGGCTCCTGCCGGTAGACGCGGTTCAGGTCCTCCACCCAGCGTTGCAAGGCCGCATGCCGGGGATCGTCCAGCAGGTGCCAGTCCAGGGAGGCCTCGTGGTACCATTCGGACCACTGCCCGAACTCCCCCCCCATAAAGAGCAGCTTCTTACCGGGCTGGCCGTACATGTACCCCAAGAGCAGCCTGAGGTTGGCGAACTTCTGCCAGTCGTCCCCGGGCATCTTGGCCAGAAGCGAGCCCTTGCCGTACACCACCTCGTCGTGGGACAGGGGCAGGATGAAATTCTCCTGAAAGGCGTAGAGCATCCGGAAGGTCAGGGTGTTGTGGTTGTACTTCCGGAAGACCGGGTCCACCGCCAGGTATTTCAGGGTGTCGTGCATCCAGCCCATGTCCCACTTGAGGCCGAAGCCCAGCCCCCCCACGTAGGTGGGGCGGGAGACCATGGGCCAGTCCGTGGACTCCTCCGCCGCGGTCTGGACGTCCGGATAGCTCTGGTAGACCACCGCGTTGAAATGGCGCAGGAAGTCGATGGCCTCCAGGTCCTCCCGCCCGCCGTGCTGGTTGGTCAGCCACTCCCCTTCCTTGCGGGAATAATCCAGGTAGAGCATGGAGGCCACCGCATCCACCCGGATGCCGTCGGCGTGATAGCGGTCCAGCCAGAACAGGGCGCTGGAGAGCAGGAAGCAGCGCACCTCGTTGCGGCCGTAATTGAAAATGGCGCTGCGCCAGTCGGGATGAAACCCCCGGCGGGGGTCGGCGTGCTCATAGAGGTGGGTGCCGTCGAAGAACCCGGGGCCGTGCTCGTCCGCGGGGAAGTGGGAGGGCACCCAGTCCAGGATGACCCCGATGCCGTGCCGGTGCAGGTGGTCCACCAGGAACATGAAATCCTGGGGAGTGCCGTAGCGGCTGGTGGGGGCGAAGTAGCCCGTGGTCTGGTAGCCCCAGGAGCCGTAAAAGGGGTGCTCCATGACCGGCATAAATTCTACGTGGGTGAACCCCAGGCGCTGCACGTGCTCCGCCAGAAGGGGGGCCATTTCCCGGTAGGTCAGGAAGCGGTTGTCTTCTGCCGGGGCCCGCCGCCAGGACCCCAGGTGGACTTCATAGACGCTCATGGGGCCGTCCAGGGCGTTCGCCCGGTGGCGCCGGGCCATCCAGTCCCCGTCTTCCCAGGCGTAGTTCAAGTCCCAGACGATGGACGCGGTGCGGGGCGGGCCCTCCAGGGAAAAGGCGAAGGGATCGGCCTTGTCCACATGGTAGTCCCCGTACTTGGAGGCCACATGGTATTTGTAGAGCGCCCCTGACCCCAACCCCGGGATGAACCCCTCCCAGATGCCCGCTTGAGCCCGCTGCGATAAGGGATGGCTGCCCTTGTCCCAGCCGTTGAAGTCGCCGGTGACCCAGACCTGCGCCGCATCCGGGGCCCACACGGCAAAGTAGGTCCCCGCCGCCTCGCCTTCCTGGAGCACATGGGCTCCCAGCTTGTGATACAGGCGGAAGTGATTGCCTTCATTAAAAAGGTAAAGATCATCATCGGTGAGCAGGGAGACGTCATACCGCACCGGCATCGGGGCTGTCTTGGTCTTTTGCTTTGCCATGGGCTTATCTTTCTCGATTCAGACGTTTATTGCCAGGATTAGCTGATGAGAACTCTGCGAACCATCTTTGACGGAGGGGATAGCCTCCGGGCCCGCCTCCGTTTATGGCATTTCCCCGGTCTGCAACAATTGCATAATCCCCTGGATGGGGAGTTTGACCCACTCCGGCCGGTTGTTGAGTTCGTAGCCCAATTCATAGATGGCCTTTTCCATGCAGAAGGCGTCCAGCAGGATTTGCAGCTCGTCCCCATTTGGGGGTAAAAAGCCGCCCTGCCCGGCCACGTCCAGGTAAGACTGGAGAAAGGCGCTGGACACCCACAACTGCCAGAAGTTGGCCCATTGCTCCATGGCCGGCAGGTCTTCCGGGCGGCTCAGGCGCGCAAAAATGGCGTGGTGGGCGGCATAATGGAACGAGCGCAGCATACCGGCCACATCCCGCAGGGGGGTGCGCTTCAAGCGCCGCTCGGTAAGGGACCGGGCCGGCTCCCCTTCGAAGTCGATGATCACGAAATCCTTGCCCGTGTACAACACCTGGCCCAAATGGTAATCGCCGTGAGTCCGAATGCGCATGGCCGTTATCTTCCGGTCCAGCACGGCGTGAAAGCGCTGGAAGACCGCATCTTCCCATTCCAGGGCCCTTTTGGCTTCCAGCTTGACGTTATCGGACAGATAATTCATCCGGGCCCGCAGCAACTGAAATACCCGGGCGGTAAGATTGCGCATGGATTGATAGATAGAGCGCTGGTAAAGGGTGGAAAAAGGTTCGGGCGCGAAATCGGGGTCCAATGGCTTGGAGGCCAGGGCCAGATGGAGTTCCCCGGTGCGCTGACCCAAGAGCCGGGCCGACTCCAGGTAAGGGCCGATCATCTCCATGGCCAGGGCGGGGATCTCTTCCCGGATCACGGCCAACAGGGGCCTGGGCGGCATGAGTTCCGGAATTTTTTCCAGCCGTTGCGCCAGAGCCGCTTCAAAATAATGGCCCAGGGCATCCTGGGTATACTGCCAGGCATCCCCCTGATTGGTCACATACCCATGGAGAATGCCCAGGGTGATGGGCTCTTCCCGGTTGCGCCGGTATTCCAGGAACCCGGCCACCGGGGCGTTGTGGGTGAACGTGGTCTTCTCCGTCAGGAACCGCCCAATTTCCAGGTCCAGGTTGACCCCTTCCTCCACCCGCCGGAGTATCTTCAGCACGAAGCGGTCGCCGTAGGCGATGGAGGTGTTGGTCTGCTCCGCTTTCACGATGACCGCCGCCAGGTCCGCCTCGGGGCGTCCCCGTAGCTGGCGAAATACCCGGGTGGGGACGGCCTGCATCTCCCCGGCGGCGCCGCGCACATGGCGGCGCCGTTCAATGCTTCCCAACAACGCCTCGCAGAAGCCGGGTTCCCACACCGCCTCGTACAACACCCCCCCTTGGCCATGGTTGTCCAGCAGGGCCACCACCGACTGGGGCTGCTCCTCCTTAACCCGCCGGGTCTTCTCACCCAAAACCGCCGCCAGGGGCAGGGCGTAGGTCTCCGGCTCACCCTGGATATAACTGATGTCTACCAGGGTAAAGTGGACCGTGGCGCCATTCAAGGGCATCGGCATGGTCTCCACCACCCGGGCGGCCTTGATGCCCCGGGCCTTGCCGCCGAACCAGCGGCAGCGCTGCAAATAGTCCGGCAGGACCGCCGCCAGGGTGGTGCGGCCATTGCCCCGAAACAGGGAATCCAGCGAACCCATCCAGGCCACCGTGGGGATCCGGGTTTCGGCCATGGTCAGGCTCACCTCCGCCGTCTGGGGCTCCTTGAGCAAAAACCAATAGGTGGTGTGGGGTCCCAAGGTGAGGAAATAGGGCCCTTCCCCAATGGGGGGAAACTCGCTGCGGCCGATGAGCTCCACCGGCACCATGCCTTGATAGCCGGCCAGATCCAATTGCACATACTGCACAAACCGGGAGAGATTGACCACGGTCAGGATGCATTCGTCCTGGTAACAGCGCAGAAAGGCCAGGACCTTGTAATTCTCCGGGTAGAGGAAGCGGACGCTGCCCCGGCCGAAAGCCCGATAACTCTTACGCAGGGCGATGAGGCGCTTGATCCACCACAACAGGGAGTGGGGATTGTTCTGCTGCGACTCCACATTGATGGCTTCGTAATGGTACTCCGGGTCGATGTTGATGGGCAGGTAGAGTTTCTGGGGGTTGGCCCGGGAAAATCCGGCGTTGCGGTCGGTGCTCCACTGCATGGGGGTGCGCACCCCGTCCCGGTCCCCCAGGTAGATGTTGTCC
>CAYNMI010000105.1:0-8461 GCA_964398095.1 uncultured Desulfobacca sp. | reverse complement strand
GGGTCCTGCTGGAGAAGGTGGAAGGCCGCAAGCTCACCCTGTTCATCGAGGCCGATGACGGGGTGGACCTGATCTCTCAGGGGTACCATGAGCGTTTCGTGATCGACGCAGCGAAATTCAACGCCAAAGTGGAGGGCAAGGCTAAGGCGCCACGAGGAAAACCGACAAAATGATTGAGGCCTGTGCAAAACTCTTTTCCCGTCCCTCAATTACGCAACAGGAGCGCCAGTTGATATAAGGGCAAAGGCAAGAGCAATTTTATGCAGGGGTGACCCGTGTGTTCGCCCAAGGTTGCGGGCCGACACACGAGGGCGCCCCAACAGGCGGTCGCTTGGGATCGCCACAATTTTTTTAAAGTCTTGAACTCCATTTTTCCCTGAATATGTGCTATAAACTTGATTGTCTATAAAAAATTTCTTGACAATATAACACATTTAGTTTACACGTAAATTAATAAAAGTTTAATTGTTAAGCATTAAAGTTCGGTTACGAAACCGGTATACCAAGGATGGGAATACGGCGCCTGTTTACCCGGTCAATCAATTTAGGATAGAGAAGCTATGAGACGACCCGCTATCCTTGGCTTGATTATTATGGTTTTGGCGTTAAGCGGTGGGTGGTCACTGGCGCAGGCCGCCCTGACTTATACCACCGTTTCGTATACCTACAATGGTTTTAATCAGGAAAGAGATCCAAATTATCCCCAAGGAAATGTCACCTTGGGGGGCATTCCCTTTGATATCCCCGTTTACCCAGACAACAACAATACGTGGGACAGCATCAACGGGGGATCGGGGACCATGGTTTTAGAAATCCCCCTTTCTATTTACGGCGTCGAGGAAGTCCACACCCTGATCAACAACTCGTGGGGGATGACCGGAGGTCCCTACGCCTGGTTAGAATTCTGGGGTTCGGGGGGAGCTTATTACAAGAAGGATCTTTACGGTAATGTGGACATCCGGGATTGGTTTGACGGAGAATTTACCAATTCAATCAACAACACCACCACCACCAACGTCTATTCGGGTGATGGCCGAACTGACAAACAGCAAATCACCCTGCCCGTTGATTTTGAAGATGAATACCTCACCCTCATCAAACTGACGGATGTGGGTTCGCAAGATAACCAGCGGACCTTTCTCTATGGCGTCACCGTGGGGGCCAATCCCGTGCCCCTGCCAGGTGGGCTTTTATTGCTGGGTTCCGGTCTTATGGGCTTCATAGCCTATAGGAGGCGCAAAGACAGCTAAAGCGGTTGTCCGCGGATGAACTCCTGCTTTGCGGGGGCAAGGTTGCTTGCGGCCTTGCCCTTTTCTTTTGGCGGCTACCCCGGCTAAAATCAAGTATAATAAGACATGATTGAAGATTTCAAATGCGGCTACGTCGCCCTGATCGGGGCGCCCAACGTGGGCAAGTCCACCCTCTTGAACCGGCTGGTGGGGGAGAAGCTGGCCATCACCTCGCCCAAGCCCCAGACCACCCGGCACCGCCTGTTGGGGATCGTCAACCGGCCGGGGGCCCAACTCCTGTTCCTGGACACGCCAGGGGTGCTGGAGCCCAAGGGGGCGCTCAATGCCAGCCTGGCCGCCGCGGCCCTCAATGCCCTGTCCGAAGCCGACGTGGTGGTCTGGCTGGTGGAGCCCCGAGCCCCGGCCCCGGATGACCAGGTGCTGTTGCCCCACCTCAGGCAGTTGGACCGGCCGCTGATCGTGGCCATCAATAAGATCGACGCGGTATCCAAGCCCCACCTCCTACCCCTGATCAGCGCCTTTTACGAGTTGTTCCCCGGCTCACCCATCGTCCCGGTTAGCGGCCTTTTGGGGGACGGGCTGGAGGAACTGGCGGCCGAGATTCTCAAACTGCTGCCGGCGTCGCCGCCCCTCTACCCGCCGGACCAGGAGACCGATTCCACCGAGCGCTTCCTGGTGGCGGAGCTCATCCGGGAGCGGGTGCTGCACCATACCAGCGAAGAGATTCCCCATGCGGTGGCGGTGCAGGTGGAGGAGTTCGACGAAAGCCGCCGCCCCCATCTGGTCAAGATCCGGGTGGTGATCTACGTGGAGCGGGACTCCCAGAAGGGTATTCTGATCGGCAAGCAGGGGCGCATGCTGAAGGCCATCGGCGCTGAGGCCCGGGCCGAAATCGAGCCCCTCCTGGGGGCCAGGGTGTTTTTGGAACTGTGGGTCAAGGTGTGGAAAAACTGGCGCAAGGACCCCAAAGCCCTCCGGGCCCTGGGGTTCCGGGGCTAAGCCTTCGGGGCCCCGGCGGGAGACGCGGGAATATGGCGTTTCTCCATGGACGCCAAATAGTTTACCCCCTCCGATTGACAATTCCCCTGAATATGCGCACAATATCACCAAGTGAGGCCCCATCCCATGAGGCGTCAGTTATCCTGGATTGGCTCTGCGGTTTTCGTCCTCGTCCTCCTCTCGCCTAAATATGCTCTGGCCCAATGGGTCAGCTGGTACCAATTCGGCACTGAAGGCTCTTATGTCCATGAGACCGCCCACCTGCTGTTCGGCCTATCTATGGTCTTTTTCATCTATGAAATTTTTCATGCCAATCTACAAAAATTTCGGGGTTTTCGGCTCCTGGCGTGGGCCTGGGCGATTCTAGTCTTCTGGAACCTGGACGCCTTTATCGGCCATTGGGCCGACTGGACCCTGGACAATCCGGTCATCCTGGGCTTGGGCTGGGGCCGGCGGCTCCTCATGTATAATTTCCAAACCTGGCTGGTCTATATCACCAAGATCGATCACTTTATCCTGTTAGTGCCAGCCTTCCTGCTGTTTTATCTGGGTCTGAAGGCCCTGGTCGGCAAGCCGGGAGCCGAATAGATGATTACTTTGCCCCTGGCCCCCCTCTGGATCCTGGAATACCTGTGCTCGACTATCGTCCTCATCTTGAACGTCCTCTCCCTGCGTCTAAGCCGGCGATTGGTGGATCGGGACCCGGAAAACGCCTTGTGGCTGTTTCTCAACTGGCTGGCCATCGCGTTCTTGATATTTTCGGTCACCCATATGATTGACCACGCCTTGATGGATCTCATCGCTTATTGGAACCTGCCCAACCTGGCGTTGTTACAGCGGATTTTCGGCGGCTTTGATAGCGTGGTTTACGTCACCATCGCGGCCATCACCCTGTTTTTCCATCGGATTCAGCGCCTGTACCGCCGCATGGAGGCGGACCACCACCATCTGGAAGAAACCAGCCATGAGATCCTGGCCCTCAACCGGGAAATGGAAGCCCTGGTGATGGAACGCACCATGTCGGAGATGGCCCTGGGGATGGCCCACGGCATCCGCAATCCCCTGCACGTCATCGGCGGCTTCAGCCACCGTCTCTTGCGCAAGACGGACGAAGACGACCCCAGCCGGGCCTGGGCCTCGGCCATCGCCGAAGAAGCCCGGCGCATCGAGCAGATGGTGGAGCGCTTCGAGTCCCTGGCCCAGAGAAAGACGTCGTTTTTCGCCCAGGAGGACTTGAACGTCATCGTCCGGAGCACCTTGGACCTGCTGCTGCCGGAGTTGAGAGCCAAGAGCATCGCCCTGGTGGCGGATATCTGCCCCACCCCCCTGGTGGGGCGTTACAACAAGCACCTGCTGAAAGTGGCCCTGGCCCACCTGATACGCAATGCGGTGGAGGCCACCCGGCCGGGAGGCACCGTGTTGGTGCGCACGGCCGAGGAGCATAAATTTGCGCTGCTGGTCATTCAGGACACGGGCCGGGGGATGCCCCAGGACGTAGTGGAGAAGGTGTTTGTGCCGTTTTATACCACCAAGATCGGCGGCACCGGCTTAGGCATGGTATTTGTGCGCCAGATCGTTGACGAACACCGGGGGATCATCACCCTGGCCAGTAAGGTGGGCCGGGGAACCACCGTGACCATCCGGCTGCCGCACCGCTTCACCGACCGCCCGGAAGTGGGGGAAGAGTCACCGCCCTCCACCCCTCCCGAGACTCCGGTCACCCCGGAAACTTCGAAACCAGGCAAGAACGGGGACTGAGTCCTGGTTCTCACCGCACCCAAAGGGCCTGCGGGTTTACTCTCCCGACCACTTTTTCTCGATCTGCTGCCGTTCTTTCGGGGTCATCAGGGCGAGGCCCCGGTTCAATATGCCCAGCAGCATGGCATTGCCGCGCTTGACGGGCAGGCTCATCTGGCTCCGGGCCACCGGCGCCTTGATCCGGCGGATTTTATCCTGGAGACCATTCTTCTTGATGAAATAATCCACTACCGGGGTATCCAGGATGATGGCCTGAACTTTGCCGTTGGCCAGGGCCATGACCGTGTTGACATACGTGGGGAATGAGACGGAGGTCAGATTCGCCTCCTTGGCGAGGTCCTGGCTGGAATCGCCCTCCACCACCCCGACTTTCAAGCCCTTCAAATCCGCCCGGGTCTTAACGCCGGACCGGGCCGGGGTTACGTAGATGCAGGTATTGATGGTGTAAAAAGGCGCCGAAAAGTCAAACCGGGCCCGGCGTTCCGGCGAGGGGCACAGCCCCGCCAGGGAATCGAATTGCCCGTTTTCCAGCCCCTGGAGCTGCTTGTCAAAGGGGGCGGGGTGAAACTGGACTCTGAAGTTGAGCTTGGCGGCCAGCCAATTCCAGTAGTCGATGGACAGACCCACGGGTTCACCCGCCTCATTGAGAAATCCGAAGGTGGGGTAGTTTTGGAAAACTCCCACCTGGATGGTCCCTTTCCGGGCCAGCCAGACCCGCTGCGCCGGGGTCAAGACGTCCCCGGTGCACGACGGCAGGATGAATACCAGACCCAATAGTACGGTCAAGACGAGAGCCCGGGATGGCTTCAAAGCGGTCCCCTCCTTTTTGAAATAATTCGTAATTATGCGCCATGAGGCGAAGCGACATATGGGTTAACTGGTTGTTCTCACGTCATGAAAACGATAAGACCACGCCACCCCCGGCCTTGGGTAAACTGCTCAAGGCGCTTGATCGTCACCCGGACCTCCTGGCGGAAATTCAATCGGCTGCGCGGACGATTTTCTCCGTTTTCTGAGGTGACCCGGACTATGGGAAAATGCTGATATGGATTTCAGAACTGCATGGGGTATGCAGCCGATGGTCAAATGTAAACCTTGGTAACATACCAGCCAGGGCGGCCCTGGCCCGCCAGCCGCACCTTGCCTCCGGCTTCCCGACCCTGGATGAGACAGCACCCCTGGGGGCGCGGCAAACCGGGGAAACTCCTGATCCCGGCGTTGGTGAGCCAGCCTGGGCTCTTTCAGGAGGGCCGGGATCCGTAACCGTATCGCGTCTGCGTCCGGGGGGAGGCGCCGCAGCCACCCTGACCATAGCCCTCCTTGATCCACTCTGCAAGGATTTGCACAGCAAGTAGTATCATCTTAGCGCTCTTTTTAAACCATTGCAAACCCTCTTTCAGGTTCCCCGTAGCAGCGGTGGCGCACTGTCCGCTGCGAGATGCCAAAAAGGTCCGACGCCGGGAGTTGACCAAAGCGGTGGCAGGAGTCAGCCTGAAGGCTGCCGAGGTCATTTCATCCAAAGCCTGATTGTCTGGATGACGAAAGCGGGCTTCTTTCTTGGGCGCTCCTAGTGAACGTTTGGTAACCGGTGCGCAACATGATAAAGCCGGTGGGGGATTTGCGGCAATTCCGCATGCTTGGGAATATGGTCCAGTGGCTCGGGTCCATAACCTGCAATTACGGACAGGGGAGCGTTTATGAGGATATTAGACTGGCTTGTCCCTTAGCGGTCCGGGCGAACGCATCTGTTGCAGGTTTTATTAGTGGTGGTTATTGGTATGGGCCTCAAATAGGCCACCCTGACACCCCCTCCGGAGAGCTACAGGGGCAATCCCAGGCGATAGGGTATTATGATCAGCCCTATCAAACCAATGATACATATACCTCTATGGATTTTAATTTGGAATTCTGTCGTTATAGGGCGTTTACTAACTCCCCCATTTATGCCAATTCGTATAAATATGCGATGGGGTGTTGATCCACTTTCATAATGGACTCATAAAATCAAATGGTTGTTTGATTCTCGCAAACTTCAATTTTCATATCATTTATCGCGTTTTTGCTTTTCATTTATCGCGTTTCGCTTGTATGCCATTTTTGGAGCTACCGGTAGCAAAATGGTAGCAGGAAAGGAAAAGGGGCGACGGCTTAAGTCCGTAACCCCTTGATTTTCTTGGTAGGCGGTACTGGATTTGAACCAGTGACTTCCACCGTGTGAGGATGGCACTCTACCGCTGAGTTAACCGCCCATTGGGTCTCTCGTGAAGAAAGATATAATCCAAAATGGGTTTTTTGACAAGCCCCTGGGGGCCTAGATTCGCTAACTTTTTGGGGCGGGGCCCCGGGCCTCTGGAATTTCAAGGGTTGGCGCCGCCCTCGGCATCCTCCCCGGCGGGCCCCGGCTCTCCCAGGGGCAGGGGCCGCCATGCCGGATGCTGCCGGATGATCTCCCCGGCCAGGTCCACCACGGTGGCGTGGGCGTCAATGAGGGCGGTGTCGCTGGTGGCGATGGCTCCCGGGAAGGTGGTAAGTTCCCGCTCCGGCACCGGCACCGCCCGGGCCTGGACCGAGAGGCCCCGGGAGGCGAAGATTTCCCGGGTGCGTCCGGCCAGTTGGCCGCTTAAGCTTAAGGGGGCGTCGTAAAAGACCTGGAGCGGCCCGATCTCAAGCCCGGCCAGGTAATCGGCCACCAGGGCCAGGACCCGGTCGGTGGCCGGCGAGACCTTAAAGGCCCGGGAAACCTGGCCCACGTCCCGGATGAAGCCGTCATCCGCGGCTACCAGGGGGAGTTTGCGTAAGGCGCACTCCAGGGTGATGAGGACGTTGTGGCCGTCCAGGGCCAGGGGCTGGCCCGGCAGGTCGGCAAGCCGCCGCAGCTTGGCCCGGCGGGCCCGGGCGACCTCCGGGGCGAAGACCCCCCGGTGGAGGAGACGCCGGGCGATATCCTCCAGGCGGTAGCGGTTGCCCACCAGGGTCAGGGCCGCCTTCCGGGGATAGCCCCGGGCCAGGAGGAAGCGGAAGTCGGCGGCGGCTTCCTGAAGATGGCGCGACAATGCGATCATGGGCAGCCTTGTTGTTCTCGTTCCCAAGCTCCGGCCTGGTGAATGAGATAGAAAGGGCTAAAAGCTTCTGCCGCACAGGCTGGAAGCCTGTGCCACCAAGTTCTTGGCAGCCTGATGAATTATCTGAGCTAAGGAAATGGTGGGCCGTGCCCACCCTACATTTTTATCATCTTCGTCTGGTCATGCCGAGCAAAGCGAATCGGCGCGGTGCTCAGGATGACCAAATGGCATGGCGCTGAGGTCTGGCTTTGCCGGCTGCACCCCTTATGCTCGTTGCCAAAAGTTTTTTCTTATCCCCCCCTCACCCTAGCCCTCTCCCCCCGCTGGGGGGAGAGGGGATAAGAGGAAAGAACTTCTGGCAAACGCTATATGCCAAAATGCTTTCATAGAAGTTAGAAAAGCCTCGGCCCTGTAAGGGCGCACCTGCGGGTTTGCCCTCAAGCCAGGGCGGACACTTAGGTCCGCCGCTGCAAGAGATAAATAACTTGTTTGAAGGCCACTCAGTATTACCCTGATTTTCATTCCCATTTCAGGGTCTGGAGATCATTGAGGCGGCGGTAATCGGTGAGGTCGTGGTGGATGGGGGTGACGGAGACATAGCCCTGGGCCAGGGCGCCGTAGTCCGTGTCCGGGTCCGTGGCCGGGCGGGCGTTGATCTCCGCCAGCCAGTAATAGACGTGCCGCCGGGGGTCCACCCGGCGCTCGAAGTGCTCCACCAGGGGGCCCGTGTCCTGGCGGGTGACCCGCACGCCTTTGATCTCTGCCCGGGGCAGGTCCGGCAGGTTGAGGTTGAGGCAGACCCCGTTGGCCCAGCCGGTCCAGCCCCGGAGCCTCTCCAGCAATTCCCGGGCCAGACGGGCGGCGGCGCTGAAATCGGCGTGCTTGTCATAGGAGTTCAGGGAGAAGGCCGCGCCCCGCACCCCCAGGATGGCGGCCTCGGTGGCCGCAGACACGGTGCCGGAGTAGAGCACGTTGATGCCCACGTTGGGTCCCAGGTTGAGGCCCGAGACCACCAGCTCCGGCGGGGCGGGGAGGAGTTCCGCCAGGGCGATCTTGACGCAGTCGGCGGGAGTGCCGCTCACCGCCCAGCCCTCTACGCCGCCGTTGATGGAGACCTCCTGCACCCTCAGCGGGGTGATCAGGCTGATGGAGTGGCCCACGGCGCTCTGTTCGCTCTCCGGGGCCACCACCGTCACGTCCCCCAGGCCCTGAAGCTCCCGATAGAGGGCCGCCAGCCCCGGGGCGTAAATGCCGTCATCGTTGGTGAGTAGTATGGTCAAGGGATTATCTCCTGGCTTGAAAAGTTCAAGGTTCAAGGTTAATGCATCAGGGTGCGCCCGGCGAAGCCACCCCTCACCCCAACCCTCTCCCCTCGCAGGGGAGAGGGGGTTT
>CAYNMI010000104.1:0-8470 GCA_964398095.1 uncultured Desulfobacca sp. | reverse complement strand
CGCACTTATTTCACCGATTCCCACCCCCCGTCCCTGGAGCGTATGGCCCGCCTGAAGCTCGTCGCGCAATACTTCAAGGCCGGCCGGGCCGCGGAGGTCTTTCTGCAAACCGCGGACTTGAACCGCCGGCCGCCGCCCCCCTTACCCGACGCCGTTAAGACCCGGACGCCGCTCCCGCCGGCTCCCATCCTCCCCGAAGCGGGCGGTTCCGCCCGGCCCGTGGCCTCAAGCCACTGGGATCAGGACAGTCACCCAGGTCCCACCAGGCCCGCTGTCCACCCGGATCTCAGCCTGATAGGGGGCCAGGAGCCGCCGCACCATAAACAATCCCAGACCGGCCCGGACCCCCTCTGGAGTCCGCTTGGTGGTAAAGAACGGATCGAAAATCCGGGGTAAGTCCGCCAGGGCAATGCCTCCGCCAGTGTCGCCGATGCGCACCAGCAACCGCCGGTCCCGGCAAGCCGTCACTACGGTCAGGTGACGGCGGTCACTCCCTTCCATGGCTTCCAGGGCGTTGTCCACGAGATTCCGGAAACTCTGGCTGAAATCAATGTAATATCCCGACAGTGAGGGCAGTCCCTCCTGGAAGTGCAATTCCCTGGTTGCCTGGTGCTTGAAAAAGGGTTGGGCCAGATAATGTTCCAGTTCTTGGCGGAAGAGTTCATTGAGATTCAGTTGGACTTTCTCCCGGGCGCCCTCATGCACCCCGTGCAGCACCAGGTTCCGGCTCAAGTCTTGCAACTTATTAAGCTCGCCCCGCCATTGGCGGAATTTCTCCTGACGGTAGCGGTTCAGGGTCACCAGCTTGTCGGCGTGGGCCTGAGGAGATTCCGAGAGGAGATCCAGTTCCTCCCGGGCTTTCTGCTCCAGGAGATCCAACTGGAAAGAGAGGATCTGCAACGGGGTGTTCATCAGGTGGGCCAGACCCAGACAACGGCGGCCCACACTGGAGTGGCGATAGTAGTGCACCAGCTCCTGGAAACTCCGGGCCAATTTATCATGGTCCGCAGAGAAATCCGGCGGCAAGGACGAGGCTGAGATAGAATGCCAAGGTCCGGGTGAATCCCCCGGCCCTGGGCTCACTCCGGCCTGGTCCCATGGAGGTTCAGGGTTCTTGATGGCGTCAACCGGCATATACTTCATAGTTCTGAGATGATTCGCTTCCTGGCCGCCCTTGCCAATCCCCTAAGGGCCTTTCATACCATGCAGCCATCTAATGGTGGCACCGGCGTCTCGCCTGTGCAGGCGCAGGCTAGCCTGCGGCTACCCCAAATAGCTCTTGGAACGCAATCCGGTCTCACAAGGCGCTCACTCCGCCTGCCCCCTCTCCCGTTCTTATCGGCAGATTTTTCGCAAACATAAATGGGCCCCGGTGGGAGCCCAAGTTGGAGCAGGTGACCACCAGGCGCGGCGCACGTCTAGCCGGGTTACCATAGTGGAAAAGGCAGGGAAGGCCGCCGGGCGGCGTCCTACGGCCCCGGCGGAGGCCGGTCTTCAGGTCCGGGCGGTCATCTGGTATAATCAGCCCAGTCTCTTATCTCTAAAAAGATTCTTGAGGTGAAGCGATGATTAAGCGGGAAGTATGGTATTTTCAGGGCGTGGGTCCGAAAAACACCCCGGCCTGCCTGGATCTGATGGACAAGGCCGTGGCCGCAGGATACCGCCACCTGGTGGTGGCCTCCACCACGGGCGATTCCGGGGCCCAGGCCGCCCGGCGCTTGCAGGGCAAAGACGTCAATCTGGTGGTGGTGGGGCACTCCGTCGGCTTCAAGGGGCCCAACCTGGACGAGTTTCTGGATGAGCATTACCAGGAAATCACCCGCCTGGGCGGCAAGGTGCTCAAGGCCACCATCCTTACTCACTCCCTGGAGGCGAGCCTGGCGGAGCAATTCAAGGGCAGCGCCCCTACCCTGCTCATCGCCAATACCCTGCGGCGCCTGGGGCAGGGGCTCAAGGTTTGCTGCGAGATCGTCATGGAGGCGGTGGATGCGGGCCTCATCCCCGAAGGGGAAGAAGTGGTGGCCATCGGCGGCACCGCCCGGGGCTGGGACACCGTGGCCATCCTCAAGAGCGCCGCGTCCAAACGCTTCATGCAGCTCTCGGTCCTGGAGATCTGGGGCAAGCCCCGGGTGTGAGAGTCTCAAATTCTCCGGGGACGGACCGGCGATCACAGAAGGTCAGGACGCCGACGTCCCCGGGGGACTGGAGATGGCGCTTTCCACCCGATCCCGGCCGGCTTCTTTGGCTCGGTAAAGCGCGGCGTCCGCGGCGGCGATCACCTCTTCGGCAGTGGACCCGTGGTCCGGAAAGATGGCCACCCCCAGGGAGATGGTGGGAGCTTTAAGAGAACGGTCCTGGTATTTTACCCGCAGGGCCTTCACCGCCTGGCGCACATTTTCCGCCCGCTCCCGGGTGGTCTCCAAAGAGGCCCCGGGCATGACGAGCAAGAATTCCTCCCCGCCATACCGGCAGACAATGTCTTCGGTTCGAACGCCGGCGGTGATCACGTGGGCCAGAGCACTCAAAAGCACATCTCCCGCCCCGTGGCCCAGGCTATCGTTGAAGTCTTTAAAATGATCCAGGTCCATCATCACCACCCCCAGGGGCGCCTTGAGACGCTTGGAGCGATGTAACTCCCGGTCCATGGTCTCCTCCAGGTAGCGCCGGTTGAACAAGCCGGTGAGGGGATCACGGATGGCCTGGTTTTTCAGGGTCTCCCGCAGCTTCAGGTTGGCCAGGGCCAGGGCCAGGTTCTCGGCGATGGCCACTGCCAGACGCTGTTTGGTTTCCAACGCCTCGGTTTCCCTCCCCTGGGTGGCGCAACTGAGGAACCGTATATGGAGGATGCCCAGGGAATTACCCTGGGCCATCAGCGGCACGCACAGATAACCGGTGGGGGGGCCGGCCACGGGAATATGCTTACAAAGCAAGGCCGAGGCGGGGTCGTCCACCCGATGGACCCGGCCGCTGCGGATGGCCCAACAATCATCCGGAGGAAACATCTCCTCGATGGGAGGGGAGGGACCCCAGGTCGTCACCGAACTCAAGAGGTTTTTAGAGTTGCGCAGGAGATACAAGGCGCCGGCGTCGGTGGGGAAAAACTTCGGCACGAAATGAGTGATGGTTGTATAGGCCTCCTCGGAGGTCTGACAGGTTTGGAGCATGTCGCTCATGTTGTTGAGCAGCGCCATAGTGCTATTCCGTTTATCCGCTTCCTGCACCAGGGTATTCAGTTGGATATTGGCATTCTCCAGCGCCACCTGTGATTTCCGGCGCTCGGTGATGTCGATATTAGCGCCCCGGTATCCCAGGAGGTTGCCCTGCTCATCGAGCATGGGCACGCCGCTGCTGGAAAACCACACGAGTTCCCCATTCTTATGAAGGTTTGGGTTGATGAAGTCTCGGAACGGCTGTTGGGTCACGAATATGGCTAAGGCCTTGTCCTTGAATTCTTGCCGCTCGTCCGGGAGAATGAAATCAAGGAAATGTTGGCCCAGCACTTCTTCGGGCTTGTAGCCCAACAATTGCTCCACCACCGGACTGGAATAGGTCAATTTTCCCTCATGGTCCATTTCCCAAACCCATTCCGCCACATTCTCGCTAATGTCCCGGAAACGGGCCTCGCTTTGGCGTAGCGCCGCCTCGGCCCTCTGGCGCTGGATGGACAGGGCGTAGACCAGGGCCAGGCGCTCGCAGACCTCCTGATCCTTGGCTGAATAGTCCCGGGAGGCGTTGGCCACGGCCAACTGCCCCAACAATTGCTCCCCAAGCATGGCCGGCACCGAGATAAAATTGTGGATGGGCATATGTCCCGGGGGGGTGCCGAAAGACCTGGGGTCAGCGGCAAGATCGTTACTCAATACCGGCTGGCGGAGTTTCAGGCTGTGGCCCCACAGACCGGTGAATTCCTTAAAAATGATGTTCTTGTCCGGGACCTGGCATTCCTCCCAAACTGTCCGGGTCAAGGTGGGGACGATAAGATAGCCGGAATGAGGGTCAAGGTAGCCCGAGAACCCCAAAGAGCTATTTGTCAGGGCAACGGCGCTATCCAGCACCATTTGGGAGATTTCTTCTAGGGACCGGGAAGCCAGGAGGGTCCGGGACAGGTCAGCCACCGCAGAGTTGACCTTGCCTTCCCAGGCCAACTGCTCTTCCATCTGTCGCCGCGCCGTCGTGTTTTCCACTACTTCGACAAATCCGGTTACCTCCCCCAGGGAGTCGAAGGTGGGGAAGGTCCGAACGTGGGCATAATGGAAGGTGCCGTCGTCATGCACCCCGGTGGTGTCCACCTCCTCCGGCTGTCCTGAGGCCATCGCCTTGGCGCCGGGGCAATGCGGACAGATGCCATCCCGCTTCTCAAATTCCTGAAAACAATACTTGCCCACAAACTCCTGGGGTGGCTTCCCGAATATTTTGCCCATGGCGGCATTGGTCATAATGATCTTATAATCGGAACTGATGAGCGTGATACCCAGATCGATGTTCTCCACCAGGGTGCGGTAGCGAAATTCACTGGCTTCCAGCGCTTCCTCAGCCCGCTTGCGGTCGGTAATGTCCAGCAAGATTCCCTGGAGGTAAAGGGTCCGGCCACTGGGTCCTGGCACCGGCATAGCTTGAACCTGAAACCAGACAAGGGCGCCGGAGCGGGACTGCATGCGCATTTCATCCACCAGCGGCGTCAGCGTGGCAAAACTGGCCTCGATTTCCGCCATAATCCGGTCCCGGTCGGCAGGATGAACCTGGCTTTTCCAGATGGTGGGATCGGCCAGATACTCGGCGGGGGAGACTCCCAGCAAATCCTCAGCCGGGGGACTGACATAGAGCAAAGTCCTGGCCTCATCCGGAGCTAATGTAAAGATAATCGCGGGCAATCGCTCCACCAGGGTGCGGTATTTCTCTTCCGATACCCTTAAAAGCTCCTGGCGTTGCTGCAGGGTGGCGGCCATTTCGTCGAATGACTGGGCCAGTTGGCCGAATTCACCATCATCGTAAGACAACTGGGAGCGCACCCTCAGGTCGCCGCCAGCAAACCGTTGGGCCTGGTTTACCAGGGTCCGGGTCCGGCCAATCAGGAAGAATTGGCCGAGCATCCAGGCCGCAATTAGGGCCAGGAGGCCCGCCACCCCCAGGGCCAGGAAATTTCGGTACAAGGTTCGGTGGGCTTTGGCATAAACCGTTTTGAGGGGGACGCCGGCGTAGACCAGGAGATCGTGGCTTCCGGCTCTCAGGGGAGTGAAGGCGAACAGGCAGTGAACCCCATCGATGCCTACCGCTTCGGCTACTCCTTCCCCCCGGGCCAGGACGATTTTGATAATCTCGACCTCCGGCAGGCGCTTTCCCACCCATTGCTCCTGGGGATATTGGGCCAGGATGGTGCCGTCGCGATCGATGATGGTGAGCATAGCCCCGGCCGGGAGTTGGATTTTGCCAAACAGGGTGTTGAGATAATCGAGGATCAGGGAAGCGGAAACCACTTCTTGCACCACGCCGTGGTCGAGAACCGGGTAGGCGAAATGAAGGGTGGGTTTGCCTGAGGTCCGGCCGATGCCGAATTCACCGATGGCGAAGTCTTGGGTTTTTAGGGCCCGCTCAAAATGGCTGCGGCCGGCGTCGCTTGGGGCGGGGCCGGGCTGTGGCCGGGCGGAAGCGAATACCTTGCCCTGGCGGTCCACTGCCGAGATATTGCCGTAGATCTTCTGCTTCGCCAAGATCCTGGCAAAAATGGCCGATGAGGCTGGACCATTTTGCTGTCGCACTGCCGGGAGCTCCGCGAGGATGAACAGCATCTGGTGCACTCCCTCTACTAGCCGCTCCTGGTACAAAGAGGCGTGAATGACCAGATCCAGGACGTCTTTTTGGGCCTCATCCGCGGCTATGCGGCGTTGTTCCAGGCCGGAGTAGAGGATCACGCCGAGAGCCGGCAGAACCGCCAGGAAGACCAGCAGAATCAACCGAAACCGCAGGGTGGTGAATAAATGGCGCATCTGTCTCTTTCTCGTTGGGCCGGGGATATCGCCATAACCCCGGCCGGGTTATGGAGGCGATGAACGCCTTACCCACCGGGGCTGTAGCCGGGTTGGGCCAGCCAAGTACCAGGCTCATGAGTATTAGGGTCTCATTATGGTCTATATCGGCGGATTGAATCAGATTCAAAAGGATTAAACGCTGATGCGGCGGGAATTCCTCTCCGGCTCAGCCCCAATATTTGAGGAAACTTGGATGGTTAAAGGCCACCGGCCCCTCCTTCTCATTGACACAAGGGGCGGGAGTGGCTATAAGGGGGGGAAAGGATACCCTGGATGGCTCAAGAACCCCGCGTCCTCTACCTCATTGACATCAGTTCCTATTTCTACCGGGCCTTCCACGCCCTGCCGCCCCTGTCCAATGCCCGGGGGGTGCCCACCAACGCCACCTACGGGGTCACCACCATGCTCCTCAAGGTGCTCCGGGAGCGGCAACCCCGGCACCTGGCCCTGGTGTTCGACGCCAAAGGGCCCACCTTCCGGCACGAGCTCTATGCCGATTACAAGGCGCACCGGCCGCCCATGCCCGAAGCCCTGGTGACCCAGCTTCCCTATATCCGGAAGATTATCGACGCCCTCAACCTCCCCGCCGTAGTGCAGGCAGGCTATGAAGCCGATGATCTCATCTCCACCCTGGTGCGCCGGGCCCGGCAGGAGGGCTATGAGGTGGAGATCATAACCGGGGATAAGGACCTCCTGCCCCTGGTGCAGGACGGGGTGGATATGTGGGACCCCATGAAAGAGGTGCGCTATGATCCGGCGGCCATCCGGGAGAAATTCGGCCTGGAGCCCCAGGAGCTGGTGGAGGTGCGGGCCCTGGCGGGAGACGCCAGCGACAATATCCCCGGGGTGCCGGGCATCGGGGAGAAAACCGCCCTGAAGTTGATCGCCCGGTATCACAGCCTGGAAAATTTGCTGGCCCATATAAATGATATTAAAGAAAAAGCTTTGAAGGTCCGATTAGAGGAACACGCCGATAAGGCGCGGCTCAGCCGGCGGCTGACCGAGCTCGAGGACCAGGTCCCCCTGGCAGTGGACCTGGAGGCCCTGCAGCCCGGTCCCCCGGACCGGGACGCCCTGCGCCAATTGTTCGTGGAGCTGGAATTCAGCAAGTTGACCAAGGAATTGGGGTTTGATACCCAACCTCAGGTCACCGGTTCCCTGGCGCAGGGGCCCGATGAGCTGGACCGGGTGGTTGCGGCCGTCCGCCAGGCGGGTGAGATGAGCCTCTGCTTCGTCATGAGCGAGCAGCACCCGGTGCTGGCCGAGGTGGCGGGGATCGGATTGGCCTGGCAGCCCGGGGAGGGGGCCTATATCCCCCTAAAACCCGGGGAGTCCAACCGCGCCGTCTGGGAGAAGCTGGCCCCGGTGTGGGCCGAGCCGGGCATTGCCAAAGTGGGGCCGGATCTCAAGGCGGCGCTGCTCCTGGCCCAACGGTTTGGACTGGACCTCAAAGGGATCGCCGGCGACATTCTCCTGGCGTCGTATCTCCTCAACCCGGCCCGGTATGAGCAGAACCTGGAAAATGTGGCGCTCCACTACCTGGGGCTTAACCTGCCGGGTCCCCGGGAGTTGGCGGGCCGGCCCACCAGCGCGGTGGAATTGGACCGGGACCTGGCCTGTCAGTACGGCGCCAACCGGGCCGAGGTGGCCCTCAGTCTTTGGGGCAAGCTTAAGGGCGAACTGCACCAGGAAGGCCTCTGGGAACTCTATTCCGGCCTGGAATTGCCGCTGTTGGGCATCCTGGCCCGTATGGAGGCCCGGGGGATACTCCTGGACCAGGAATATCTCCGGCGCTTCGGCCAGGACCTGGAAGCCTCGATGCAGCGGCTGGAAAAAGAGATTTATGCCCTGGCCGGGGAGGAATTTCTCATCCAGTCGCCCCAGCAATTGGGCCGGATGCTCTTTGACAAGATGAAATTGACGCCCCAGAAGAAGACCCGGGGCAAAACCGCCTACTCCACCGACGTGGAGGTGCTCCAGGCCCTGGCCCATGAGAGTCCCATCGCCGCCAAGGTTCTGGAGTACCGCAGCATGGGCAAACTCAAGTCAACTTACGTGGATGCCCTCCTGAAACTGGTGAACCCGGGCACGGGGCGGGTCCATACCACCTTCCTGCAGTCGGTGGCGGCCACCGGGCGTTTGAGCAGCCGGGACCCCAATTTGCAGAACATCCCGGTCCGGGGCGAATTAGGGGGGCAGATTCGCCAGGCCTTTGTACCGGATAAAGGCCGGGTGTTTCTCAGCGCCGATTATTCCCAGATGGAACTGCGCCTCCTGGCCCATTTCTCGGGAGACCCGGCGCTCCTCAAGGCCTTCCGGGACCAGATCGACATCCACCGGCAGACCGCGGCGGTGGTGTTCGGCATCCACCCGGAACTGGTGAGTCCGGATATGCGCCGTCAGGCCAAGGTGGTCAACTTCGGCATCATTTACGGCATGAGCGG
>CAYNMI010000103.1:0-8484 GCA_964398095.1 uncultured Desulfobacca sp. | reverse complement strand
CCCTGGAGCGGACCTGCGTCTTCCGGGCCAATCACGCCTCCAATTACCTGTCCCTGGCCGGCGATTTGCCGGCGGACCGGGAGCGGCTGATTCAGGAGGTCAGGGCGGCGCAATCCCAGCCGGAGTCGCTCCGGCCCGAAACCTGGCGGGCGCTGTAAGTGGTAAGCGGGGATGGAAAGGCTCGCAAAAAAGAAACTGACGCGATCAATGACGCGAATGGGAAGGTCAAGTCAGAAAGTGGTGGTGGAGATGAGGGGACTTGAACCCCTGACCTCCTGCATGCGAAGCTACTCACCATCAGGTACCCCCAGTAAATATCGGGCTTTCAGAGCGGTCCATATCTCCCAAATCCCCTAAAGACCCCCCGTTTTTTCTCAAAACCCCGCAGTGAACCCCGCAGTGAAAAATGCCCGCAAACTCAGAAAACACCTTGGGAGGATGACGCGAACGCCACAAAAATTGATTCATCATGTCCTTGAAAATTTGCCAATTGGCGAGGCATGAAAGTAATTAATCATTTTACCTGCATAGGATCCTCTTTTTTCATCCCCACATACCCTTGCACCAATTGGTGAATGTGCCAAAACAGGTGAAAAAAATTATCTTGCAACGAGTAACGTTAATCGTTACATTAACTAGGCATGATTAAAACCTTCGCACAGCCCTGGCTGGAAGACTTTTTTCACACCGGCAAAAATAAGCGGGTGCCTTCGGAGATGGAAGATAGGCTGCTCCGGAAGATGGACATGCTGAACCGGGCTAGTGCCCGCAAAGATCTCCAAGCGCCCCCCTCCAACCGTCTTCATGCCCTGCATGGCGACCGGGAGGGACAATGGGCCATCTCGGTCAGTGGTTCCTGGAGATTATGTTTCCGGTTTGAAGAGGGCAATATTTACGATCTGGAACTGGTACAATACCATTGAAGGAGGATGCCATGTTACCCCGAAACCGCCGCCCCACAGCACCGGGAGAAATCCTGCGGCATGAATTTTTGGAGCCCTTGGGCCTGAGCCAGAAGGAGCTGGCGGAGGCTTTGGGCATCACCCGGGTGCGCTTAAGCGAGATCATTCGGGGCAAGCGAGCCATCACCCCGGATACGGCTTTTCGCCTGGCACGGTTCTTCGACACTACCCCGGAGTTTTGGCTCGGCTTGCAAACGGATGTGAGTCTGTGGGACACCTTGCGGGCCCACGGCTCGGAATACGATAAGATTAAGCCGGTAAGGACTGCGGCTTGATTAAGCGGCACCGTTCCTGCCATCCCCACGGCTGTCGTAATGATGGTAATTTCCTAGACTATTTTTGCCGCAAGGCCGCAAGGAATAATCCGGAAAATCTGTAAAACCCCGCAGTGACCTTCTCCATGAAAAAGAAAAGGCCACCTAAGTGGCCGATATCTTTGGTGGAGATGAGGGGACTTGAACCCCTGACCTCCTGCATGCGAAGCAGGCGCTCTTCCAGCTGAGCTACATCCCCACGTGGTTTAATTATGGCGGGTTACGCCCTGATGTCAAGCATATTCAGGCCGGGACTTGCAGGGGTGCAAGAGATACGGGGGGCCGGACGACAGGGGCCGGAGTCCCGGGCCTGCCGCCGACCCGCGTCAGCTAAACGGCCTGGACTTCTTTCAGGCCCGGGACTTCTTTGAGGAGCAGCTTTTCCACCCCTTGTTTCAGGGTCATCTGGGACATGGGGCAGCCTTTGCAAGCCCCGGTCAGGCGTACTTTGACCACGCCGTCGTTCACTTCCACGAGTTCAATATCGCCCCCATCCCGCTGCAGCAGGGGACGGATTTTTGCGAGCGCTTGTTCCACCGCGTTCTTGAGATTGTTCACGGATGTCCTCCCAAACTTATTTTCATAAAAGATAACTACTTATTCAGCCCTTGTAAAGGATGGTCAGGGAAAAGTCGCAGGTCAGGGACTGACCAGGAAGACCGCCTGGACGTGGGCCCTGATCTCTTCTTCCCCCACCTCCAGGGGCGTGGGACTGGCCGCCTTGGCCGCCCGATACATTGCCCCGGCGGCCCGGGCAGGCAGAAAGCGGATGCCGGTGGAGATTTTTTCCACCCCTTTGATTTTCAGCCCCGCGGCCTGGGCCAGGGCCTCCGCCAGCCGCCGGGCTCGTTCCAGGGCATTCACCGCGGCCTGGCGCTGGAGTTCTTCCAGGCGGGAATGGCTCCAGTAGGGCCCATTGACTTTGGTGGCGCCGTTTTGCAAGGCGGCGTCCATCACCGTTCCCAAGCGGGCCACATCCAGGACTTTGACTTCAAGCCGATTGACGGCCCGGTAGGCCTTGACGGCCGGAGGGGAAGACTTGTCCTTATAGGAGTAGACCGGCATCAGGCGATAGCCCAGGGTCCGGAGCTTGTCCTGGGGACCCAGGGTTTTCTTCAAGGCGGCCAGGACGCGGTCGGCCTGCCGGGCGTTGGCCTGGGCCGCGGCCGCGGCGGTGGCCGCCTGGGTCTCCACCTCAAGGGTCAGGGTGGCCAGGTCCGGGATGGCCATAACCTTGCCGTCGGCGTCCACACTGATGGTGGGCGGGGGCGGGTTTTTGGCCGCCCGGGCCGGGGCCGGATAGAGGCCGGCGATGATGAGGGCCGCCAGCAAACACGTTGAGATCAGGCGCGGCATGTGGCCTCCTTGGCGACGCCGGAGCCGGCGGCCGCCGGGGGTGCAGGGGCAGGCGCGGGCGCGGGCCTCCCCTGGATTTTGGCGACGGGGTTTAAGGGCAATATGTCATTCCGGGGGGAGTCTGTCAAATGGCAGGGGGAAAATGCCGGGAGGGAGCTGATCGTCAAGCGCGGACCTGAGGTTGAGGCAATTTTCCAGGCCCTTAACCCTAAAGAGGATGCCGTTGCTGCGGCCGGAGATGCGCGCCGGTTTCCGAGTCGAAGAAGTGAATCCGCCAGGGGTCGATGGCCAGTTCCAGTTCCTGCCCCGGGAGCGCGGGGATTGCCGGGTCCAGAGAGGCCACCAGGGATACCCGGCCAGGCTCGGCCCGGGTCTGGGGCAGGGAGAAATGGACATAATTCACCGGCCCCAGGGTCTCCACCATTTCCACTTTGATCCTGAGAACCGCCCTCCCCTCCCCCTGGGCTCCGGCTGCTTGAAAATGCTCCGGCCTGAGGCCGGCGGTAACGATCTTTTCCAGGTAAGGGCCCAAACCCGGGCGCTGCTCCAGATAGGCCGGCGGCAGCGGCAGGGTCTGCCCGCCCAATTCCAGCAGCCCGCCTTCTTCCCCCCGGGTTATCCGGGCCCCGATAAAGTTCATGGCCGGGGAGCCGATGAACCCCGCCACAAACCGGTTGGCCGGATAATCATACACTTCCCGGGGGGAAGCCACCTGCTGCAGCCGGCCCGCGTGGAGCACCGCCACCCGGTCTCCCATGGTCAGGGCTTCCGTCTGGTCGTGGGTCACGTAGAGGACGGTGGCTCGCAGTTCCCGCTGCAAGGTGAGCAGTTCGGTGCGCATCTGCACGCGCAAGGCCGCGTCCAGATTGGAGAGGGGCTCGTCCATCAGAAAGGCCCGGGGCCGGCGGATAATGGCCCGGCCCAGGGCCACCCGCTGGCGTTCGCCGCCGGACAGATCCCGGGGCTTCCGGTGCAGATGCCGGCGGAGCCCCAACTTCTCCGCCACCGCGGTCACCGCCCGGTAAATCTCCGCCTGGGGTCGGCGGCGCATCTTCAGGCCGAAGGCCAGGTTCTCAAATACCGTCATGTGGGGATAGAGGGCGTAACTTTGGAAGACCATGGCCAGGTCCCGGTGCTGGGGCGCCAGGTCGTTGATCACCTGCCCATCGATGGCGATGGTGCCGGAGGTGGGCTGCCCCAGACCGGCCACGCAGCGCAGCACCGTGGACTTGCCGCAGCCCGAGGGCCCCACCAGCACCAGGAACTCCCCATCCGCCACCGTCAGGTTGAAGTCCTGCACCGCCATGGTGCCATCGCTATAGACTTTGTTGAGCCCGGTGATTCTGATCTCGGCCATGGCGGTTACCCCTTGACGGCCCCGGCGGTGAGGCCGAAGATGATGCGGCGCTGAAGGACCAGCACCATAACTGCCACCGGCACGGTCACCACCGTCACCGCTGCCAGGATCTGGCCCCAGGGCACGGTGTGGAAGCCGGAAAACATGACGATGGCCACCGGGATGGTGCGGGAGGCGTCGTTGGTGGTGAAGGCCAGGGCAAAGAGGAATTCGTTCCAGCAATAAATGAAGGTGAGGATGGCGGTGGTGAAAATGCCTGGCGCCGCCAGGGGCAGGATAACGGCCCGGAAGGTGCGCCAGGGCCCGGCGCCGTCCATCCGGGCGGCGTCCTCCAGCTCAGAGGGAATCTGGCGGAAGAAGGCGGTAAGGAGCCAGACCGCCAGGGGCAGCGCAAAGGTGAGGTACGGCAGGATCAGGGCCAGGTAGGTGTTGACGAGCCCGGCCTTCTCAAAGAGCAGAAACAAGGGGCTGACGATGGCCACCGGGGGAAAGAGGCTGACTACCAGGATAAAGCCCAGGACCGCGGCTTTCCCCTGAAACCGGAAGCGGGCCAGACCGTAGGCCGCCAGGGACCCCAGGGCCACACAGATGCAGGTGGTGGCTCCGGCCACCACCAGGGAATTGATGATATTCAGATAAAAACGGCGTTCCAGGAAGATGGCCCGGTAGTTCTCCCAGGTGAAGGGTTGGGGCCAGAAGGGCGGATTGATTTGGAACAATTGGGGTCCGGGTTTGCAGGATGACAGTAACGTCCAGAAAAAGGGAAAAAATGACAACAGAATGAAAAGGATCGTGGCCACATAGACCGGGAGCGGAGATCGTCTCATGGCCGGGCCCCCTCTGCCGCCCTGGGGCTCAAGGTGTAAAGGTAGAGAAGCGCAAACACCAGGGAACTGAGGAAAATCACCACGGACAGGGCCGCGCCGTAGCCGAAGCGCATATCGTTTAAAATGGCCTGGTAGTTCAGGAAGGCCAGGGTCTCGGTGGCGGTGCCGGGGCCGCCGCCGGTGAGGGTGTAGATATGGCCGAAGATCATGAAGGCCTGGGAGGTGCGGAAGATCAGGGCCACCAGGATGGCCGGGGTCAGGAGCGGCAGGGTGACGGACCGGAAGGCCTGCCGGGCGGAGGCCCCGTCCACGGCCGCGGCCTCGTACAGGTCGGCGGGGATCACCTGGAGCCCGGCCAACAGCATCAGGGTCATGAAGGGGGTGTTTTTCCAGACGTCGGTGGCGATGATCACGCCCCAGGCGGTCACCGGGTGCGCCAGGAGCACCTGGGAGGCCTCCGGGAGCCCCAACAGTCTCAGGCCCATGGGAATGAGGCCGAAGGCCGGGTTGACCAGGAACAGCCACATCACCGCGGCCACCACCGTGGGAATGGCCCAGGGGAGGAGAATCGCGGCCCGGGTGAGGCCGGTGAGGACCCGGGTCCGGTGAATGGCCAGCGCCGCCAGCAGCCCCAGGGCCAGTTCCAGGCTGACGGAGACCACGGTGAACATGACCGTGTGGGCCAGGGCTTGCCAAAAACGGGCGGCGGCAAAAAGTTCCCGGTAGTTGGCCAGACCGACCCAGCCTGAGTGCAGCCAGGGGAGCTTGATGAGCTTTTGCTGGCAGGAAAGCCACACGGCGCCGCCCAGGGGATAGAGCGCCACCAGCGCGATGATTAGCAGGGCCGGAGCCACCAGCAGATAGCCCCAACGGGCCTCCCGGGCAGGCAGGACGCCGGATTTCACTGGGACGCTCCCGGGGGGCCGAAGCGCCGGAGCACTGCGGCGATTTCGGTCTGACCCCGCCTGAGGGCCTCCTCCGGGGTCTCCTGGCGGGTCAGGGCCCGGGAGAAATGCACTTGCAGGATCTGGCTGATAAAGCTGTAAAGCGGGGTAATGGGCCGGGGACGGGCGTTGACGAACACCTCTTTGAGGCGCCGCAGGTAGGGGAACTGCCTCTCCAAATCCGGATCGTCATACAGGCTCGCCACCGGCGGCAACATACCCAGGACCTGGGTCCGTTTTTTCAGGTTCTGCGGCTCCATAAGGAAATGCACCAGTTTCCAGGCGGCCTCCGGGTGCCGGGAAAAGGCGTTGATTCCCAGGCAGCCGCCGCCGAAACACGAGGTGGGCTTGCCGTCCGGGCCATGCACCAACGCCAGGACCCCGAACTTGCCCCGCACCGGGGAATCGGCCCGGTTGAGCAGGGGGAAAGCATACGGCCAGTTGCGCATCAGCACGGCATATCCCTGTTCAAAGGCATGGCGGCAGTCCTCTTCCTGGAAGGTGGCCACGGCCAGGGGCGAGACCCCGGCGCGGTAAATCAGGTTGACCAGGGTCGCGAGGGCTTCCCGGTTCCGGGGCCGGTCCAGGGTCGGATGGCCGGCCGCGTCAAAGATAGCCCCGCCGTTGCTCCACATGAACTCCAGGACCACGCAGACCAGACCTTCGTAGGTCTGACCCTGGAACAGGAAGCCATAGGGCAGGTCAAACTGCTGCTTGAGGCCCCGCACCTTCAGGAGGTCGGCAAAGGTGCGAGGCGGGGCCAGCCCCGCGGCCGCGTAGAGATCTTGCCGATAATACAACAGACCGGCGTCGGCAAACCAGGGCAAAGCATAGAGCTTGCCTTGATAGCGGCTGCACGCCAGACCCGCGGGCAGAAAGTCATCCAGGGGGAGCCTGGCGGCCGCGGCCGCGGCATCCAGCGGCAAGAGCCAGCCCGCGGCGGCAAACTCCGGCACCCAGATGACGTCCAGATTGAGGACGTCGATGTCGGCAGAATGGGACGAGAGCCAGGTAACATAAAGGGTATGGCGGTCGCTGGCGGAAGAGGGCGTGGCTTGATACGCGACCCGGATGTGGGGGTGGAGCCGGTGAAATTCCCGGAGCTGCTCCCGGGCGAAGCTCTCTTCCGGACCGGAGCCCCCGGCCAGGACCAGGGAGACGCCGGTCTCCGGTGGCGCCGCCCGGCAGCCCCACAAGCTGAGAGCCAGCCCCAAAAGGCACAGAATAACTCGGGTGAGACGCTGCCCGCCGCTGACCGCCGCATGCACTCCTGCCACCACACCTGGGAGACGTTGCCAAAGGAAGAGGAATTCGCCCAAATCGCCGGTAGTTAATCGCCTGCGGGAGGATTATGGTTATGGCCGCAAGGCCCGGGACCTGGACCTTTCTCCGACCATTATAGCAAAAGCGCCTCTGGTAAGATGGACTTTTTGCTCAGAATTGTCATTCTGAGCAGGCCGTAGGGCGGGCAGGCGCCGCGCCCGCGCCTCATTTTTCCTTCCAGACCTTGCGGCTCAGCTCGATTTTCTTCCGGACCGTGGCCCAGGTGGGCCGGGTGAGGAAAGAATCCCGGTAGCGGGACACCATGCGGACGAACATCTCCCAGGGCGCCGCAAAGGTGATTTCGTCGGGCTTCAAAAACTTGCGGTCCGAAGGGTCCCAGCCGCCCAGCACCGCCTTCAGCAATCCCCGCTCCAGGTATTTCAGGGGCCAGGCCACGATGTTGGAGCACCCGGCCCCGAAGGGCGACATCACCGCCTCGAAGTCGTTGGTGACAAAGGTGGCCAACTGGTTGAGGCCGCCCATGACCTCGCCCCGGGCGAAGCAGATGACCACCTCCGGGGTCTCTTCCGGCCCGAACTGGCTCAGGGCCTTGAAGACGCAGAAGGGGGCCGGGGCCGGCCGGGGGTCCAGGGTCTCGAAGAACCGGCGGACGGCTTGGGGGGACTCCAGGTAGCACTCTCCTTCCAGGACATTGGGGATACCGGTGGAGACGTAGTGGGTAATGAGCTCCAGTTGGGGTTTCAGGAAGCCCAGGTAAAAGGCGCCCCCCAGACAGCCGAAGCGGGCCTGGTGGAAGTAGGCCGGCTTGCCCAGCTTCCGGGCCCGCCAGATGACCCCCATGACGCAGGCGAAGTTCTCGAAGGTGGCGGCCCAATCAACTTCGCCCCGGGCCTCCATATCCACGTTGGGCAAGACGGCGCTCTGGGGCGAGAAGCCCGCGGCCGGCTCCACCGCGCTATAAAACATCCCCAGGGGCTCTTCGGTGAGGCCCAGGAGGTCGCAGAATGCCTTAATTTCCGGGAGATTGTCTTGGATGGTCATACTGATACCTCTTTCATCTAAATTGCCCCCTTCCGGGTGTTATGGAATCGGTGCGCCGCAGCCATTTAAGATTGTGTTTGCTGCCAAAGCCAATCTTACTAAAAAACTTTAAAAATTAATTAAATAATACAATATTTCTTGACTCACGCTTCATTACCATGCTATTTCGGGTCAGAATAGCTCAGGGATAAAAAGGGCAGTTGCCCTGAAGCCAGAGATTCCGGGCCTTGCTAATAGAGGAAGCATACGCCTAAGTCACCAGGAGCCACCATGCGAAAAACTCACTCAGCCAAGAGCTTAACCGTTCTTCTCGCTCTGGCATTGACAATGTGCCTGGTCTCGGTGGCGCAAGCCACCAATATCTATGTCAGCGGCTTTACTGCGGACGAGATCTTTGAA
>CAYNMI010000102.1:0-8494 GCA_964398095.1 uncultured Desulfobacca sp. | reverse complement strand
CCAGATTCTCACAATAAATCATCTCTCAACGCTTGTCAATAATATTTTTCACGAACTCTCTTTTTTCCCTGAGGCCTTAAATTTCAGCATCTTACCCCCGCTCAGGCCTGAAGCCGGTAAATCCCCGTGGATTCTTTACGGCCCCGTAACACTACCGCCGGCTCGGGCCTCGTCTCGAACTGACCTTCCAGTTCCCGGAACGTGGCCTCGCTGATCAGGGTGTCCGCGTCCACCTCCTTGGCCAGTTCCTGGAGCCGGGCCGCCACGTTGACTACGTCCCCCACCACGGTAAAGTCCATGCGCTTGCTGGAGCCGATGTTGCCCACGATGGCCTCCCCGGTGTTGATGCCGATGCGCATCCCCTGGATGGGGGTCTTCCCGGCGGCCTGCATCTCTTTGAGGTGGCGCTGCATGGCCAGGGCGCAGGCCACCGCCCGGGACGCGGCCTGGGGGATGGGCAACGGCACCCCGAACACCGCCATCAGGGCATCCCCCACAAACTTGTCCAGGGTCCCCTGATAGTGGAATACCAAGTCCACCATCTCGGTAAAGTAGGTGTTGAGGACCTCCACCACGGCTTCCGGGGCCAGGGCTTCCGACATGCTGGTAAAATTGCGGATATCCGCGAAGAGCACCGTCACCGACTGGCGCCGTCCCCCCAGTTGCAGCAGCCCCGGGTTCTTCATGATCTCTTCGCACAACTCGGGACTCACGTAACGGGAGAAGGTGTCCCGGAGCATGTGCCGTTCCTGATAGAGGCGCAGGCGGCTCCTCAGCGACGCCTCGTGGCCGGCTTCCTCCGCGGCGATCTCCCGCAGCAGACGCTGCATCTCCGCATCGTCGCTCTCTTGGGCTAGGGCCAGATAGCTCTTCCGGGCCTCGGTTTCGTGGGCGATGGCCAGTTCGATGGCCTGCATAATGTCCAGTTCCGGTTTGGCTTCGGCTTCGGATTGCGGCTGTTCGGATTCCATATACTCCTTGGCGGACCGCCTGGCAGGGTCGAGATGCTGCGGCACAGGTCTAGAGAATTATATCACAAACTATTTTTGAGGGAAGGGGAAGCTGATCTTTGATCTAAATTTTTTCCACGGCCCGATTAAGAGTGAGCCGCGAGCCGAAAATTAATATGCAATGCGCCCCCTACAGCATAACTTTGCCAATCCTCAGTCTTAATTGCAAGCTGAAAGCTATCTGGTGGGGCGGCCGTCCCTGGCCGCCACCATTAAAGGCGCCGGCTTATAGAGGAGGCGGGCACGGAGGCCAGCCTTACTGCTTCATCTTCATAGAAAACTTCCATCAGGTAGAGCCCCTGGGGCGGTGCGGTGGGTCCGGCCAGATGGCGGGCGCCGTTCTGCAGCAGTTCCTCCAGGAGCGTCGCCAGGGCTTTCCCCCGCCCCACCTCCACCATGGTCCCCACCAGGCTCCGCACCATGCCCCGGAGAAAGCCGGTGCCGGTGATGGTAAAGCTTAGCCAGCCTCCGGGTTCCCCCTGCCATGCCGCGGCCAGGACGCGGCGGACCGGATTAAAATTATCGCTGCCGCTGGCCCGAAACGCGGTAAAATCATGCTGGCCCGGCAGGACTTGGGCGGCCCGGGTCATGGCTGTCAGGTCCAGGGGATCAGCGAGCCACCAGGCATAGTGGTGAGCAAGGGGGGAGCGGTTGGGGCGGTTGAGGATGCGGTACTCGTAGGTCTTGGCCCGGGCCGATTTCCGGGCGTGAAAGTCCGGCGGCGCCTCGGTGGCCGCCAACACCGCTAGGTCCCGGGGCAGCATCGAATTTAATCCCGCCTGAAAGGCCTTAAGAGGAATGGCGCTGGCGGTGCGGAAATTGGCCACCTGCCCCCGGGCGTGCACCCCGGCATCGGTGCGGCCGGAGCCGATGACGGCGACCTGTGCGCCCGTGAGACGCTCCAGCGCTGCTTCCAGAGTTTGCTGAATGGTGGCTGCGTTCTTCTGGCGCTGCCAGCCGTGGTAGCGGGTGCCATCGTATTCCAGGAGGAGGCGGATGTTGCGTCGGGAGTCCATACGCCCAGATCATTTTGGGGAGAAACCGGAAAATAGTCAGGGGGTAAAAGGCGAAAGGGGGAAAAGGTTTAAAGAGAAATAAGCCCCCCTTAGTTTTTAGCCCTTTTCGCCTTTTGCCCTTTTCCCCTTTTCGCCCCTTCTTTTAAGGGAAGAGCGGCACCGCGTCCAGGCCCGTGGTCTCGGGGAAACCGGCCATGAGGTTGAAGTTGTGCACCGCCTGGGACGCCGCGCCCCGGGCCAGGTTGTCGATGGCGCTCACCACGATGACCCGGCCCCGGGCCGCGTCCACCTTAATTCCCAGGTCGCAGTAGTTGGAGCCCCGGACCTGGACGGTGTTGGGGAGCGACCCCTGAGGGTGGAGGCGGATGAAAGGCCGGCCCTGATAGAAATTTTGATAGAGGTTGAGGAGCTCCGCGGCGCGCCCCGGCCGCACCAGGGAGGCGTACAGCGTTCCCAGGATGCCCCGGCTCATGGGGACCAGATGCGGAGTAAAGGTCACGGACACTGGCTCCCCGGCCAACCGGCTCAGCTCCTGCTCCATCTCCGGATTGTGGCGGTGCTCCGCCACCTTATAGGCCCGAAGGCCCTCGTTGACTTCACAGTATTGGGTGGTAAGGGACGCCTGGCGGCCGGCGCCGCTCACTCCAGACTTGCAGTCGGCAATCAGGGAGTTCAGGTGAACCAGTTTGGCCTGGACCAGGGGGGCCAACCCCAGGATGACGCCGGTGGGATAGCAGCCGGGGTTGCCCACCAGCCGGGCCCGGCTGATGGCGGAGCCATGCAGCTCCGGCAGGCCGTAGACCGCCTCCTGAAGCAATTCCGCCGCGCTATGGGGCTGATAGAAGGCTTCATAGACCTTGGGGTCCCGGAAGCGGAAATCGGCGCTCAGGTCCACCACCCGGCAGCCACCCTGGAGCAGGGCCGGAACCACTGCCATGGCGGTCTGGTGGGGGACGCTGGTAAACACGAATTCGGCTTGACCCCCGATGACCTCAGGGTCAGGGGCTGCAAAGGACAGATCGCAGATGCCGGCCAGGGCGGGGAAGACCTGACTAAACGGCCGCCCGGCCCATTCCCGGGAGGTCAGGGCCACTAACTCGCAGCCCGGATGCCGCACCAACAGGCGCACCAACTCCAGCCCGGCATAACCGGAAGCCCCGATGACGGCAACCTTGAGCTTTTTCATGGTATGGATGATGAAGATATGGATTATGGGGAAGGGGGTAGGGGCCGGAGGAATTGACTTCCCCCGGCCCTCCCCTCAAAATTTCTGGCAGCCTACCGTTTGGAGTACTGGCAGCCGCGGCGGGCGCCCCGGAGGCCGTATTTTTTCCGTTCCTTGATGCGGGCGTCCCGGGTGAGGAAACCGGCCTTTTTCAGGATGGGGCGCAGTTCCGGGTTCATCACGACCAGGGCCCGGCTCAGGGCGTGTTTGACGGCCCCGGCCTGGCCTTCCAGGCCGCCGCCCCGGACGTTGACCAGGATGTCGAACTCGGGGCCGACATTCACCAGGAGCAGAGGCTTGCGCACCAGGTTCCGGGTGGTCTCCATGGGGAAGTAGTCTTCGAACTCCCGCTGGTTCACGGTAATCCGGCCATTGCCGGGACGGATATAGACCCGGGCGATCGCGGTCTTGCGTTTACCCGTGGCATGGATGCTTACGTTTTCCGCCATTAATCCTCCCAGGGAAAGGGCGCCGGCTTCTGAGCCTCATGGGGATGGTCGCCGGTGGCATAGATCTTCAATTTCTTCAGCAGTTGCCTTCCCAAGCTATTTTTGGGCAACATGCCCCGGACGGCATGACGCAGAATCTCCTCCGGTTTCTTCTGAAGGAGTTTCCGGGCGGAAATCTCTTTGATCCCGCCAGGATAGCCGGAATGCCGGTAATATAATTTATTGTCCAATTTCCTCCCGGTCAGTTGCACCTGAGCGGCATTGACCACGACCACAAAGTCCCCGGTATCGATGTGGGGGGTAAAGGTGGGCTTGGTTTTGCCCCGCAGCACCATGGCTATGCGGCTGGCCAGACGACCCAAGACCTTGTCCTGGGCGTCCACCACGTACCACTGGCGCGACACTTCCCCGGTCCGGGCGGTATAACTTTTCATAGTTTCCATAAATGACACTCCTGAATCAGAACCATATATATATAACGGTCCGGCCAGGGACTTGTCAAGAGGCACGGAGATTTTACCGTTAATTCCCCGGAGTTTTTTTTGAAGTCATCCCCGGAGCAGGCGCCAGGTTTTGTTGGCCGTGTCGATTAATTATTTGATATAAAAGATTAATTTTAGCATATCATCGGGTCCGCCGCCAAGCCGGCCCCGACCGCATCTCAGTCACGCATCACCGACCAGGCGGCGGCCAAGCCGTTTTGCTGCCCCCTTTCCTCCAGGCGAAAATCTAATTTCCTTTGCTTTGACAGGAGAATATGGTAGAAATTTTTATGCAACCGTTGGTGAGAAGATATGCCGTATTGTAATCAATGTCAGCTAATCCATGGAGAGGAACACCGATTCTGCCAGCGCTGTGGCCAACTATTAAAGGGCTCTGCCAATGTCGCGGCCCGGCCTTGCGCCCGCTGCGCCACCGCGACCTATCCAGGACAAAAATTCTGTACTGAATGCGGCCTGCCGCTGCGGATGGCCCGGGTGAATCCGGAAGAAGAAGAGGCCCCCGGCCGTCCACCACTCTTTTACCCTCGGAGACCTGATCCCATGGCTCGTCGCCGTCAAAGCCGCCCCGGCCGTTTTCTGTCGCTCATCGTCCTGGTCCTCCTCATTGTAGGTGGAATTTACCTGTGGCGCCATCTCCCGACCCGGATGCCGACTTCCCAGGCTCCTACGGCGTTGACGCAACAAGAAAATCTGCGCCAGCAAGTGGAGCAGATTGCCGAAAAGATTCGTTCCGCTCACTTGAACAAAGATATCAACAAATGGCTCAGTTGCTACGACTCCGCCTATCCCAATCTAGGGCGGGTCGAGAACCAGATGCTGGAACTCTGGAAAAACTATGACATCAAGGAAGTTAACTATCGCATTTCCAATGTCCAGCGAGTCAGCGATAAAGAAGCCACAGCGAATATCGTCTGGAATATTCAGCTCTATGATCACCGCAGCCATGATTTCACTTTGATGCGCCTGAAATATAAGATAACCCTGGACAAGGGTCCGGGAGGCTGGAAGATTAGCAACAGCAAGGAAGTAACGGGGGGATAATCGTACCGTGGGGGGAGCGGCCATGCGTAAATCCTGGTGGAGCCTGGTGATGGGGTTGGGGCTAGTCGTATGTCTGGCAGGATGTCAGAGTATTTTCCCCAAGCCGGCGTATACGCCGCCTCCGGCTTCCGCCCCGGCTCCGCCGCCGCCGCCCCAGGTCGCCCGGCCGACGTTATATGTGGCCGTCAGCCGCCTTAATCTGCGGGCCTGCCCCGGGATGGATTGCCCTAAGATTGCCGTCCTGGAACGTAACGAAGAAGTAGAAAAAGTGGGCGATGCCGCTGACTGGTCCCAGATCCGGGTCAAACGGAACGGCACCATTGGCTGGGTGAGCTCCCGGTATCTTTCGGCCACCCCGGTGGCCGCCGCGCCACAGGCCGCACCGGCGCCCACCCCGACCCCCCAGGTGACGCCGCCGCCACTTCCGGAAATGCCGGCAAAGGTGAAGCCGACCCCGGAGAAGCCCCCGGCGGTGGAAAAGCCCGTGCCGGCCAAACCCGGGGAAGCCCCGGCGCCGGCCATCAAGAAAAAGCCTGAAGAAACCAAGCCTGCCAAACCGACTAAACCGGCGGAAGAAAGGGCCCCGGCGGCGGAAAAGCCCGTGAAACCGGAGAAACCGGCCAAGCCCGAAAAGCCTGCCCCGGCGCCGCCGGCCGCCAAGCCGGAGAAACCCGCGCCGGTGCCAGCGCCGGTGCCAGCGCCGGCGCCAGCCCCGGAAGCGCCTCCGGAGAAGCCCTCCAGTATCCGGATTATGTAAGGGCAGTAGTCAGTTGCCAGTTACCAGTTAATAGCCTCAGATTTTTGAGATCAATAAATCCTCAAGCTCAACTTAACGCCAATAAGAAGGGGCGGGTTAACCCCGCCCCACTTATTTCTGCCCGTTAATCTAATCCTGCCGCGCCGGTCCTGACCAGACCAGACTTAATCCCGTCGCTTTCCTTTAACTGACTACCATTCCAAAAGGGTGCCGCCCCAGGTGGCCCCGGCTCCAAAACTCACCAGCAGCACCTTGTCTCCGGACTGCACCTTGCCTTCCTGGAGGGCTTCATGGAGGGCGATGGGCACCGACGCCGCCGAGGTATTGCCGTAGCGGTGGATATTGACGAAGACCTTGTCCATGGGCACCCGGGCGAATTTGGCGCCGGCCTCCAGGATGCGGTAATTCCCCTGATGGATGATCAGGTAGTCGATGTCTTCCCGGGTCATACCGGCCATCTCCAGGACCCGGGGGATGGAGTCCTTCACCGCGTTTACCGCGAACTTGAAGATCTCCGGCCCATCCATCCGGAGAAAATGCCGTTCAGTATGGGTAGGGGGCTCGAGAAATGGGCTCACGTTTTTATCGAATTCGGTTTCGCACCAGAGGCCCATGTGCAGTTTGGAGGCGATAAATGATTTGATAATGCGGCCTTGGGCGCTGGGGCCGATGACCACCGCGCCGGCCCCGTCGCCGAAGAGCACGCAGGTGGAGCGGTCGGTCCAGTTAGTAAAGCGGGAGCAGGCATCGCTACCGATGATCAGGGCATATTGGCCCTCCGGGGCCACCAGGCGCTCCCCGACGTAGAGGGCGTAGTTGAAACCGCAGCAGCCCGCCTGGAGATCGAAGGCCGCGGCCTTGCCGCCGATACCCAACTCCTCCTGGACCCGGATGGCCCCGGCGGGGAAAAAGTGCCCCGGGGTGTTGGTGCCCAGGATGATGTAACTCAACTGCTCCGGCTCCATACCCGCAGCCGCCAGGGCCTGGCGCCCGGCCAGCACCGCCATGCTGACGGTGTCCTCCTCCGGCGCGACAATCCGCCGTTCCTGGATACCGCTGCGGTCTACGATCCACTGCGCCGACGTCTCAACGATTTTTTCCAGGTCTTCATTGGAGAGGATCGCTTCGGGTACATAAACCCCGGTGCCCAGGATGCCGATCTGCTTCTGGCTCAATGTTGCCACCTATGACTGGTAAGGGTTTTTTAAGCATTTTATAACCGCAACGGCGGAAAAAGGCAAATGAATTGGGGCGCCGCCGGGCCTTTCTTAACTTTTCAGATACCCCTATCTTTTTGCCTCGTTTTATTTTATACTATCTATATGTATAGTATTTTTTGAGTTATAAAACCCATTTCAAATCTTATGAAAAATTTCCTTGACACCCAAGATATTGTATTTTAATATGCCTATAAATACAACATATTGCTATTTAAAGGGATTTTGCCAACCGCTGGAATTAAGGAGGAAATAATGGAGCTGCAGGGGGAAATCAGGGAGATCGCCGGGGAGCTGCCGTTAAGCCAAAACGCCTTGGTAGTGCTGAAGAAGCGCTATCTGAAAAAGGATGAAACCGGGGAGCCCACCGAAGCCGCGCCGGACATGTTCCGCCGGGTGGCGAACACCATCGCCGCCATCGACCGGAAATATGATGAGAACGCCGACGTGGCGGCCACCGCCCAGAAATTCTACGATCTCATGGCCTCCCTCAAGTTCATGCCCAACTCCCCCACCCTGATGAACGCCGGCCGGGAGCTGGGCCAGCTCTCCGCCTGCTTCGTCCTGCCGGTGGACGATAACATTGAGTCCATCTTCGAAGCGGTGAAACAAACGGCCCTCATCCACAAGTCCGGCGGCGGCACCGGCTTTTCCTTCTCCCGCATCCGGCCCGCCAACGACCCGGTGCTCTCCACCAAGGGGGTGGCCTCGGGCCCCATCTCCTTCATGAACATCTTCGACGTGGCCACCGAAACCATCAAGCAGGGTGGCACCCGCCGGGGCGCCAACATGGGGATCCTCCGGGTGGACCACCCGGATATCGAAGCCTTTATCACCTGTAAAAACGACACCAAGCGCCTCACCAACTTCAACATCTCTGTGGGCCTCACCGACGCCTTCATGGAGGCGGTCAAAGAGAACCGGGACTTCCCCCTGGCCAACCCCCGCACCGGCCGGGAGGTCAAGAAGGTAAGCGCCGCCCACCTCTTCGACCTCATCGTCCAGAGCGCCTGGTCCACCGGTGAGCCCGGGATCATCTTCCTGGACGCCCTCAACCGCGCCAACCCCGTCCCCCACCTGGGGGATATCGAAGCCACCAACCCCTGCGGCGAGCAGCCGCTGTTGCCCTATGAGTCCTGCAACCTGGGGTCCCTCAACCTGGCCCAGGTGGTGGCCGGCGGCCAGATCGACTATCCGGCCCTGCGGGACATGGTCCATACTGCGGTGCACTTCCTGGACAACGTCATCGACGCCAACCGCTTCCCCCTGGACATCA
>CAYNMI010000101.1:0-8597 GCA_964398095.1 uncultured Desulfobacca sp. | reverse complement strand
TCGGGGGGAGAGGGTTGGGGTGAGGGGGGCAGAACTACCGCAGGCAATTTTTTTTAAACAGACAATGCTGCGAATAACCGGGTTTTTTAACGTGGGTTTTGGCTGAAAGCTGAAAGCTAACTACTAACCACTGACTACTGACTGCTACCCTCAGGAGGAACCTCCGTGGCTGACTTACCGGCGGCGCCAGCCGCCCAGAATCCATTCTGGTTCCGTGAATGTTTTTTGATTCCCATGCCCATCGGACGCCGGGCCATCAACCTCCGGGAGTTGCTCCAGGCGGTCCGGGAAGCGGAGGAACCGGTCCTCTATTACCACCTGTTGCAGTCCCGGCTCATCCAGAACCAGCCGGAGGTGGAGTATCCCAACGATTTCGCGGTCTGGGCCGCGGCGGCCTTGCAAGACAGCCAGTTGGCGGAGAAGCTCAGTTCCTTCGACCCCTTCGAATACGCCAACCTGGCCGAGGTGCGCCAGGCCATGGTGGACATCATGGAGGAGTATCTTTGGGACCTGCCCAACGTGCCCTGGGCCCGGCCGGGGATGGAATTCCATTTCTGCGAGGCCTCCACCGTGGTCATGCGCTCGGAAATCTCCGCCACCAACCTCCAGGAATTCTCCCAGGCCCTCCAAAAAGTGGGCCTGGATTCGCTCTACTACCATTTTTTTGAAGCCCGGTGGCGCCTGGAAGCCCGGGATACGGACGACTTTTCCTACTGGATCGCCACCAATTTCGATCTGCCGGCCCTGGTGGAGGCCATCCGGGCCATTGACGTGTATTTCTACACGCTGCCGGAAATCCGCACTACACTGTTCAACCTCATTGATCAACACGCGGGAGAACTCTGTGATCAGCCTGGATGATTATGCCCCCATCGTGGGACCGGAGGTCATTGACCAGCTCCACCGCCTGGCCGAGCGCCTGGGTCCCCGGCGCTTTGTCAATATCAATTCCACCAAGTCCGGGGGCGGGGTCGCGGAAATCCTGCACTGCACCGTGCCGCTGTTCAACCAGTTGGGCCTGGAAACGCGGTGGGACACCATTGACGGCGACCCGGAGTTCTTTGAAATCACCAAAACGATGCACAACGGCTTGCAAGGGATGAAGGTCAAATTCACCCCCGATATGGTGGAGCATTATCAGGAGATCAACCGGCAAAACGCCAAAAAATTCACCTGGGAAGCGGATTTCGTGGAGATCCACGACCCCCAGCCCGCCTATCTGATCAAAGACCTGCACTCCCGGGGCAAGCATTGGATCTGGCGCTGCCACATCGACGCTTCCCGACCAAATCTCCCGGTGTGGCGGATGCTCCGGGAGGTGGTGCAGCAGTACGACGCCTCGGTCTTTTCCATGGACCGCTTCGCCCAGAACCTGCCCCACCCCGAGTACCTCATCCACCCCTCCATCGACCCCTTGAGCCTCAAGAACCGGGACCTGACCGCGGCGGAAATCCAGGCGGTTCTGGACCGGCTGGGTCTGGCGGCGGACAAGCCCATGGTCTTGCAGGTATCCCGTTTCGATACTTTCAAAGACCCCCTGGGGGTGATCCAGGCCTACCGGCTGGTGCGGCGCCACACCCCGTGCCAGTTGGTCCTGGCGGGCGGCGAGGCCACCGACGACCCGGAAGGCGCCGAGGTCTATGCCCGGGTCATGGAGGCCGCGGCGGGGGACCCGGATATCCACGTGCTGATGCTGCCGGCGGACGCGCACCACGACATCAACGCCCTGCAGCGGGCCGCGGATATCATCGTCCAGAAATCCACCCGGGAGGGGTTCGGGCTTACGGTCACCGAGGCCATGTGGAAGGGCAAACCGGTGGTGGGCGGGGCCGTGGGGGGCATCGTGCTCCAGCTCCAGGACTACAGCACCGGCTTCCTGGTGCACTCCCCGGAGGGCTGCGCCTTCCGCATCCGCTATCTGCTGCACCACCCGGAACTGGCCCAGCGCATGGGGGCCAATGCCAAAGAATTCGTGCGGAACCGCTTTCTCATCACCCGGCACATGCGGGACTACCTCACGCTCATGATCCTGCTGGAAAACCCCGGCAGCCTGCTTATTGAGATTTAATACCGTTTTCCTGTAGGGGCGCACTCAGGTGTGCGCCCTTGAGGGCGGACACGCAGGTCCGCCCCTACGTTAGTTGCTGGATTTCATAGGGTAGTTACCGCAAGGGCCAGGGCATCAATTTCCACCTCTGCAATAAGGGACAACATGACCAAGCTCTGCTTAACCCTGATCTTATGCGCGGCCCTGGCCATGGCCGCGGGCTGTGCGAGCGGCGGCCAGACCCGGGCCAAAAACGCCATGCTGACTTCCATGGCGGCCTATGCCAAATGCCTGGAAGAGCACCCCGATGATCCTTCCCAATGCGAGGGCTTGAAAAGGGCCTACGAAGCCGACGTGCGGGCCTATGAGCAGGGGGGGCAAAGCCGCGGGCCTAGCGTTACGGGTTACATGGAGGTCGGCACGGGAAAGTAAGAGGAAATGGGAATTAGCCGAGAAGCTATTGCACAACCTCTTTGCATGTCATCCTGAACGGAGTGCAGGATCTATAACCTCTTAATATTACTAGATTCTTCGCTACGCTCAGAATGACATTTTTCTATCGTCCCAAGCGGCGCCCTGGCAGTCTATCTGCCGCCATTGCCCCCTGCTATTCCCTGGACAAAGATGGGAACCTCGGATAAAATTTTGTCCACATAAAGAAGGCGCCCGGAGCCCTGGGCCTGGCCGGCCGCCGCGGGGCGCCGGACGCGGGCCGCCATAGCCGCCGCGGCCATACCCCAAGATCAAGATTAAGGGAATCTATGAAACGCACCCTGTTGCTTAACCCGCCGTCTTTTCAGGATTTTGACGGCGGCGCCGGCTCCCGGTATCAAGCCACCCGGGAAGTCACCTCTTTCTGGTATCCCACCTGGCTGTGCTACCCCGCGGGCCTCATCCCGGAAAGCCGGGTGGTGGACGCCCCCCCGGAGAATTTGACCGTAGCCCAGGTGGCGGACCTGGCCCCGGATTTCGACCTGGCCGTGCTGTTCACCACCAAGCCGTCCTTTGCGCACGACCTGGCCACGGTCAGCCGTCTCAAGGAGAAAAACCCCCAACTGCAGGTGGGCCTGGTGGGCCCCCAGGTGAGCATCCTGGCCCAGGAATCCCTGGAAGCCGGTCCCCAGGTGGATTTCGTGGCCCGCCGGGAGTTTGATTACACCATCCTGGAGGTGGCCCAGGGCCGGCCCTGGGACGAAATCCTGGGCATCAGCTACCAGGCCGACGGCCGCATCCGGCACAACCCGGACCGGCCCTTCGTCGAGGACCTGGACGCCCTGCCCATGGTCACGGAGATCTACCACCGGGACCTCACCATGGAGCATTATCAGATCCCTTATCTGCGCTACCCGTACGTGTCGTTCTATACCGGCCGGGGCTGCCCCGGGCGTTGCGTCTATTGCCTCTGGCCCCAGACCTTCACCGGCCGGCGCTACCGGGTGCGGAGCGTGGCCAACGTCGTGGCCGAGGTGCGGCGGTCCCTGGAACTCTTTCCCCAGGCCGCGGAAATCTTCTTTGACGACGACACCTTCACCGCGGACGGCGAGCGGGCCCGGCAACTGAGCCGGGAATTGCGCGACCTCAAGTTTGTCTGGTCCGCCACGGCCCGGGCCAACACCTCGTACGAGACCCTCAAGGCCATGAAGGAAGGGGGGCTGCGCCTCCTGGTGGTGGGCTTCGAAACCGGCGACGCCCAGATCTTAAAAAATATCCGCAAGGGCGTCACCCTGGACCTGGGGCGCCGCCTGGCCAAATGGTGCCGGGAACTGGGCATCCAGGTGCACGGCACCTTTATGGTGGGGCTCCCCGGCGAGACCAAGGAGACCATCGCGGCCTCCATCCGCTTCGCCTGCGAACTGGACCCGGACACCATCCAGGTCTCTCTGGCCACCCCGTACCCGGGCACGGAATTTTACGATTTCTGCCGGGACCAGGGCTTTCTCCAGGACGACGCCCTGGTCAACGGCGCCACCGGCTATCAGCAGTGCGTGGTGGACTATCCCGGGCTGGCCGCGGCGGACATCTTTCAGGCGGTGCCCCAATTCTACCGGCGGTTTTACTTCCGGCCCAGCTACATGGCCCGGGCGGCCCTGGTGATGATGCGGGACCCGGTGGAGCGCCGCCGCTTGCTCAAGGAAGGCCGCCAGTTCTTGAGCTTCATGTTTAAACGGCGTCAATGTCAGGAGACCCAGGGGGCCGAGGCCAAGCGCTGTCCATGACCGTCAAGGAGTTCCTCCGCCTGGTTACCCAGGGCGGACCGGGTTTTTGCCAGATCGCCGTCACTAACGCCTGTAATGGCCGTTGCGGTTTTTGCAGCTTTCCCCGGGTGGCGCCGGCGGAGCGGGTGATGGCCGACCCGGCGCGGCTCTGCCGGGGGCTTAAGGCCCTTAAAGACAAGGGGGTCGACTATGTCTGCTTTACCGGCGGCGAACCCCTGCTCTATCCGGATCTGCTCCCGGCCCTGGCCCGGGCCCGGGACCTGAATATCCGGACCCTCCTCTGCACCAACGGCTCTCTGCTCACCCCGGATTATCTGCGGAATTTACAGGGCGCGGGCCTGCACACCCTGATCGTTTCCCTGGACGCGGCCTCGGCTGCGCGGCATGACGCCCACCGGGGCCTGCCGGGTCTCACCGGGCATATCCGGGAGCTGCTGCCGGAGATGCGCCGGGCCGGCCTGGACCCCGTGGCCTCGGTGACCCTGAGCCGCCTCATCGGCGATCTGGGGGAAATGACGCGGTTTTTGGAAGACCTGGGGTTTCGCCGGGTCACCTTCTCGTACCCCATCACCCGGCTGAATTCTCCCTATTTAGGTTTTGCTGAGCACAAGGCCGTGGACTTCAGCCCCGAGGAACTTCAGCACTGGTTCCGCCGGGTGAAGGAGCTTAGCCGCAAAACCTCTCTCCATATCCTCAACCCCCGGCTGGGGTTGAGCGACCTCCAGCGGCAGTTGGCCCACCGCGCCGGGCGCTTTCCCTGTCTGGCGGGCTATAAATACTTTTTCGTGGACTGGCATCTGGAGGTCTATCGCTGCCATTACCTGGCGCAGCGCCTGGGCCCCCTGGAAGAGATCGGCCACATTCCACCCATCCGGGACGCCTGCAGCGCCTGTATGATCGACTGCTACCGCGATCCCAGCGTCTACCAGTATGTGGCGGTGTCGCTGGCCGATTCCCTCGCGGCCCTGCGCCGGGGCCACTGGCTGCAAGCCCTGGGCACCCTGGCGCATCCCTACAACCTGCTCTCCCTGGCCGCCCTGCTGGAGGGCCGCTACTGGCTGGGGGGCTGAAAGGACAGTAGGCAGTAGTCAGTGGTCAGCATTCAGTTATGAGAAAGGCTTTAAACCTTTTATTGTCACGTTGAGCGCAGCGAAGGGACTTGGTTTAAATAATTTTGAAATCATCCGGCTCTCAACCAAAATCCGGCCGCAGCGTCATCTTCACCGCGGACGACTTCGGGCTGGCCGATGGTCTTAACGGCGCGGTGGCCCTGGCCCACCTTAAGGGGCTGCTGCGGTGCGCCAGCCTGATGGCCGCGGGCCCCCGGACCGAGGCGGCCCTGAGCCTGGCCCGGCAGTTCCCCGGCCTCTGCCTGGGGGTCCACCTCACCCTGCTCCAGGGCCGGGCGGTGCTGCCCCCCCGGGCGATCCCCCATCTGGTGGATTCCCAGGGTTTTTTCGCCAATAACCCCGTGACCACAGGCTGGCGGTATTTTAGCCAAACTCATCTCCTGCCGGAAATTCGCCGGGAACTGGCGGCCCAGATCGAAACGGTCCTGAAAGCCGGGGTCCCCATCTGGCATCTGAACGGCCACCTCAACCTGCACCTGCATCCCCGCATCTTTCCCGTGGTGCTGGACCTGGCCCGGGAGTACGGCATCCCCGCCATCCGCCTGGCCCGGGAGGACTGGCGCACCACCCTGGCCTTGGCCCCGGACCGCCCTTTGCCCAAAATCGCCCAGGGCCTGATCTTCGCGCTGCTGTGCCGCCGGGCGGCGCGGCGGGCCCGGGCCGCGGGCCTGGTCTCTAACGACCACCTCTTCGGATTGCTCAACGACGGCCGCATGACCGAGGATTACCTGCTGGGTCTGGTGGAGCGGCTGCGGCCCGGGGTCACCGAAATCTACTCCCACCCGGGACTTAACGCCGATGCGGAGCTACAACGCTGGGCCCCGGGGTACCGGCGGCAGGAGGAACTGGCGGCCCTTTTGAGCCCCCGCCTGAAGGCCGCCCTGGCCGCGGCGGGGGTGGCGGTCACCGACTTCCGGGAACTTTGCCTCAACCGGCCCGGTCAATGCCCTCAGCCGCATTGAGATTGCCCTCCACGCATCCCCCTTCTCACGTAGGGTGCGTTTTACGCACCACACAGATAGCCGCCCTTAGGGAGGAGAACGTCGAACCCGGCGCCGCCTTCCTTGACGCGGCCTTTGGGGGGCCTTATTGTTTACTTAACCTTGTGTACCCAGGAGGACCGCCCATGGCTAAAGACCAAGCCAAATGCGACGTGGACCCCGTGTGCCACATGGAATTGTCAGGGATGCACGGCAAGTTTGCCTATGACTTCGAAAACGAGACCTACTATTTCTGTTCCGAACTCTGCAAGGATCGTTTTGCCAAGGAACCGAAGGAGTATGTCAAGAAGGACAAGTAGGAGACGGTGGGAATCAGGTTTAGGACGCTGAACTTTTCACACCTAATTGCGCCCAAATATCGGATTAATCTTTCGTAGGGGCGGACCCATGTGTCCGCCCTTCCTTTTTTGCCTTTATGAAAAATCACCCCATTCCGGCCACGGCCGCGCCCCGGAGTTTGGCCCGCATGGCCTGGCCCTCCTGGGCAAGTTTGGCCCGGTCGGCACCCTTGGAAAGATAAATATTCAGCAGGCAGCCGTCGAGACCCGAAAAAACCGGCTCGATAACCTCTTCCGGCAGGACCAGGCTCCGGGACTTGGCCCGGGTCTCCGGGGCGGCCACCTCCAGCACCCCTTCCTTCCCCCAGGACTGGAAGATGGAGGTCAGGAGGGCCACGGACCAGGCGGAATCCGACACCACGATCACTTCCGCGGCGTTCACCGCAGCGCGGTCGCCATTGAAGGCAATGGTCAGGCCGCCCCCGGCCCGCACCGCTTCAAAGGCCGGCACATCGGTGAGGCTGTCTCCCACGTAGATGGCGTCCGCCAGGCCGAGGCCGGTGGTGGCCAGGCTGCCGGCCACGGCCTGGGCCATCTCCGGGCCGCGGATAAGGTTGATCTCCCGACAGAGGGCGCCGATTTCCATAGCGGGCAGCCGCTCCCCGAAGATGCGGTCCAGGAGGGCAATGGCCTCCTGCGTGGGCCCCGGCAAATCTTCGGGGGCGACGGCGTCCGGGGGCAGTTCGATCTCCGGCGCCGCGGTGATTTCCTCCTGCAGGCGGGGCAATTCCTCGGCTTCCGGGGCAGACAGGGAGTAATGGTCCAGGTCAAGCTCCGTAGCGATGATATGCTCCTCATCAAAGCCCAGCGCCAGGCCCACGGCCTCGGCAAATTGCCGGTAGCCGGAGCTGACGGCAAAGATGGGAATCCGGCGGGCAGGGAGGAACCGGAAGGCCGCGGCGGCCCCGGGCATCAGGGCCAGGTTTTCCCGGCAAGAGGCCGCGAGCCGGGCATTGGTGAGGCCGTGGGCCTTGAAGAACGGCAGGATGAGCTTGAGGACGCTCCCGGCCTGGTAATCCGGCCTCTTGGCCAGCGCGGCCAGGTAATGGTCATAGCGGCTCACCTGCCGGAAAAAGCGGTCTCCCCGGGGCTGGATAAAATCCCGGCACAGTTCAAAGGCGTTATCATTGAGGGCCAGAGGGCCCTGGCAGGTGATATGCAACTGCACGTTGTGCATGTGGTCTCCTATTTTTCAATTGGCGGTTGTCAGTGAATCATTGATCCAAGCAAACTGGGGCTTATTGATATTGGAGAAATTCCTCTATCTGATCCGCAAGGTCAACGACTATTAAGATTTATTCTGCAGGTCCATTAAATTTGGCCTGAAAATTCGTACCTGAATTTTTTCAGGAAGCTTTTTCCAAAACCATTTATTAAGATAACCCGATAGTTTCCAAAGCCCAATGGTAAGTATAGTTGCAAAATATCCATCGACCGCGTAATGCCATCCCAAAATTACTGAGCCGATCAGTATGAATGCCCAATATATCCAAAATATAATTGCTAGATAAATATTAACCCCAGAGACAGTCAAAGCAAATAATGTTGCAAAGGCCACATGGACACTTGGCATAGCAGAGATGTATTCACAATATCCATTCCCTTTATGAATATAATTATCCCATAACTTAGCCTGTAAATTTAATGCCATTAATGGATAATTATCATTTTTAGAAAATGGTTTGTCTCCTGGCGCATTATTATGCTCGATTGACTCAAGTTTATCCATTAATGCCTTATATGGATTTTGTTGGGTGATTGCAGTAACCTTGCCAAAATAACAAGGTCCAGCCGAACTCAACACGGTGGCAAACAAATTGCCTATAAATAAAAATATTAATAAATTTGTCATGAAATATTGCATG
>CAYNMI010000100.1:0-8606 GCA_964398095.1 uncultured Desulfobacca sp. | reverse complement strand
AAGGGAGGAGCGGGTTCAGGGGAAGGGGGAAGATAAGCCATTTGCCGCTCCCCTGAATAAATTTGTGCTACGATGAACAATCTTATATAATTTTCATGGGATAAACCTATTTTGCGAAAAAAGGCGGAACCTGCGAGTGGCGGATTTGCAGGTGGAATCTCTTACTGAACTGGCGCCGGAACGGCGGCGGGCCATCCTGTCCCGCTCCCAGGTGGACGTCAGCGAAGTGCGGGCCGAGGTGGCCGAATACCTGGAAGCGGTGCACCGGGAGGGGGACGCCGCAACCTTGCGGGATCACAAGCACCCGAAGTTCAAGGCCGGTCTGGCCGCGGCCGACCTGGAGGCCACCCCGGCGGAAATCGAGGCCGCGTACCGGGTCCTGGAGCCCCAGGTCCTGGCGGCGCTTCAGACCGCGGCCGCCAATATCGAAAAATTTCACCAGGCCCAGCGGGAACGGGAGATGTGGGCCATGGAAGTCCAGCCCGGCATCCTGGCCGGGCGCCTGACCCGGCCCCTGAATCGGGTGGGCTGCTACATCCCCGGCGGCCTGGCCTCGTATCCCTCCAGCGCCCTGATGAACATCATTCCCGCCAGAGTGGCGGGGGTGGCCGAAATCGTGGCCGCCACGCCCCCGGGTCCCGACATGGCGGTGAACCCCGCCACCCTGGTGGCGGCCCACCTGGCCGGGGCCCAGCGACTCTTCAAAATCGGCGGCCCCTGGGCCATCGGCTCTTTCGCCTACGGCACCGGGCTGGTCCCCCGGGTGGACAAGATCGTGGGGCCGGGCAACAAGTACGTCACCGCGGCCAAACTCCTGGTCTTCGGTCAGGTGGATATTGATTCCCCCGCGGGCCCCAGCGAAGCCCTGATCCTGGCGGATGACACCGCGGAGGCCCGCTACGTGGCGGTGGATTTTCTCTCCCAGGTGGAGCACGACCCCGAGGCCGCCGCGGTCCTGGTAACCACCTCGCCGGACCTGGCCCAGCGGGTGGTGGAAATCATCACCCAGGAACTGCCGCACCTGCCCCGGCGGGAGATCATCGCCGCGGCCCTGACGAAATACTCCGGGGTGCTCGTCGCCCCCTCCCTGGACGCGGCCCTGGAGTTTGCCAACCTCTATGCCCCGGAGCACCTGCAAGTCCTCACCCGGGACCCCTTGGCCCTGCTGCCCCGCCTCAAGCACGCCGGCTCTATCTTTCTGGGGCCGTACGCCCCGGTGCCGGTGGGCGACTACGCCTCGGGGACCAACCACGTGCTGCCCACCGGCGGCTGCGCCCGGATGTTCTCGGGGCTCTCCGTGGATGATTTCATCAAGAAACCCACCTTCCAGCACCTCACCCGGGAGGCGCTGGCCGGTCTCAAGGATACGGTCATCACCCTGGCCGAACACGAGGGCCTCCTCCTGCACGCCCGGGCCGTGGCTGAAAGGTTTCGCAGTGTCTAAATCACCGGCAACCGGGAAGGTTAATTTGCATGATTCAATGCCCCAACCCAGGACCATGAGCCATGTCAATCCCTAAAGTCCCCATTGTCATACTGCCCCCGGCGGAAATCGCCGACGTCCAGAATCACGTCAGTCCCCACACCATCGACATCGACAAGGTGGGGGTCAAGAACATCTCGTATCCCATCGTGGTGCTGGACAAGTTCAACGGCACCCAGAACACGGTGGCCCGCATCAACATGTACGTTAACCTGCCCCACCGCCACAAGGGCACCCACATGAGCCGCTTCATCGAGATCCTGAGCGAGCACCGCCGGGACGTCAGCCTTAAGAAGATCGGCCCCATCCTGGAGGAGACCCGCCGCCGCCTCCACGCCCAGTCGGCCCACATCGAAATGAGCTTCCCCTATTTCATCGACAAGGCGGCGCCGGTTACCAAGGCCCGGGGCCTGATGGAGTATATCTGCAACTTTAAGGGGTCGTTGGATGAGCACGGCGTCCTGGACCTGGTGGTGGGCATCACCGTGCCCATCACGACGCTGTGCCCGTGCTCCAAGGAGATCAGCCAGGTGGGGGCCCACAACCAGCGGGGCGAAGTGCGGGTCCAGGTGCGCTACAAGAAGTTTTTCTGGATCGAAGACCTGATCCGGCTGGTGGAGGAGTCGGCCTCCTGCGAGGTCTACGCCCTGTTAAAGCGTCAGGACGAGAAGTTCGTCACCGAAAAAGCGTACAGCAATCCCATGTTCGTGGAGGACGTGGTCCGGGAGATCGCCCACCACCTGAGCCGGGATGACAACTTCTCCTGGTACGCGGTGGAGTCGGAAAATTTTGAGTCCATCCACAACCATTCGGCCTATGCCTACATCGAGTCCAAAAATCCTGAGATTTGATCCGGCCGCGCCCCAGGCGAAAACCCAGAACCCAGAACCTAAAACCTGAAGCCTTTCTATTCCCCAGGCGTTTTCGACTTCCTCCCCTCTTTCCCGGTCTTGGCCGCCGGCCCCTTCTTGGCCCCCACCAGTTTGCCCTGCTCCGGGGACGGCCCCAGCCACTGGACCCGGCCGGAATCGATGTTGTAGAGGGCTCCCACCACCTTCACCTGGCCGCCTTTAATCTTCTCCCGGATAATGGGGCTCAGTCGCAACATATCATCCATGGCCTGCCAGACATTGTCGATAATGGCGGCCTTGAGGAGCACGGCCTGGGCAGCTCCGGGGTTGTCCTCCCGGGCCTTGTCCACCGCGGGTTTAATGGGTTCCACCAAGTCGGCGATGTTGGGCGGCAGCTTGGCGTTATCCAGGACCGCGCTGACCGCGCCGCAATGGGTGTGCCCCATGACCACCACCAGGGGCGTGGCCAGATGGTCCACGGTGTATTCGATGGAGCCGATCTCATCCGTGGCCGCGACGTTGCCCGCCACCCGGATCACAAAGAGGTCCCCGATCCCCTGGTCGAAGATGATTTCCGGCGGCACCCGGGAGTCGGAGCAACTCAGAACCGCGGCCAGGGGGTGCTGGCCCTGGGCCGTGGTCAGGGACCGCCGGGCCTGGTCCTGGTGGGGATGCCGGAGTTTGCCGTCCACGTACCGGGCATTGCCTTCCTTCAAGAGCCTGAGGGCCTCATCCGCCGATATGCCCGTGGTCGCGTTGGTCGCCAGGGCGGGCGCCGCCAGGGCCGCGACTAAAACCAGGATCAGCAGTAACAGATGGATTCTTCTCATAATCAGCTCCTTCGGGTCAATTCCGGATTGCTCTCAGTGGCGATCCGGTCTGCAAAGTTCAAGGTTCAAAGCACCACCGGCGGGCGGGACACCCGCCCTACGGTCACTTGCCGCAGGAGGGACACGTGGCCGCCGGCCCGGCGCCCTTCGCCGGACCTTCCTCCCCTTTCATAAGCTCCCGGGCCAGTTCCATCATCTGCTGCAAGTGTTGATCCGCCTTGTAGTTCACCGTCTCGGGTTCAAAGGCGCCGTCCGGGAGGCGCTGGCCCGCGGGCAGACCGGTGAGGAGCTCCAGGGCTTCATCCACGTGGCCCACGGCCCAGACGTGAAATTTACCGGCTTGGACCGCGTCCACCACTTCCTTTTTCAGCATCAATTCCGGGACGTTGGCCTTGGGGATGATGACCCCCTGGCTGCCGTCCAGGCCCCGGGCCTTACAGACCTTATAAAAACCCTCGATCTTCCAGTTGACCCCGCCGATGGGCTGGGCCTCGCCGCGCTGGCTCACCGAACCGGTCATGGCGATATTCTGGGCCAGGGGCACTTCGGCCAGGGCCGACAGCAGGGTGCAGAGCTCCGCCAGGGAGGCGCTGTCCCCTTCCACCAGACCGTAGCTCTGCTCGAAGCAGAGGCTGGCCGACAGGGTCAGGGGCTTGTTCTGGGCAAAGCGGCTCTTCAGGTACCCGGCTAAAATGAGGACGCCCTTATTATGGATGTTGCCCGAAAGCTGGGCCTCCCGGTCGATGGTCACCACCCCGTCCTTGCCCAGGGCCACGGTGGCGGTGATGCGGGAGGGGCGCCCGAAGGCGTGGTCCCCCAGGGCGTAGACCGACAGGCCGTTTATTTGGCCCACCACCTGCCCCGCGGTCTCGATGAACAGCATGCCTTCGTCAATGAACTCCTGGAGCTTTTCTTCCGGCAGGTCAACCCGGTAAGTCTTCTCGGCGATGGCCTGGTCCACATCGGCGCCCAGAATTGCTTCGTGGGTGTTGGCCCCGGCCCAGTAATTGGCTTCCTTGAGGACGTCCTGGACCTCCTTGAGCTGCAGGGTGAGCTTTTGCTGATGCCCGGCCTGCTCCTGGGCATACTCCACCAGGCGGGCCATGCCGGTCTTGTGGATGGGCATGAGGTTTTTGTCCCGGCAATAGCCGGCCAAAAGCTCGCCGAACTGCCGGAGGTGGTCGTCGGTCTTGCGCATCCGCCGGTCGAACTGGGCCTTGATCTTGAAGAACTTGTGGAAATCTTCATCGTAGGTATAGAGCAACTGGTAGATATAGGGGTCGCCCACCAGGATGATCTTGATGTTCAGGGGGATGGGCTGGGGCTGGAGGCTCCGGGTGGTGATCAGCCCGAACATCTCCATGGGGTCTTCGATCTTGATCTCGCCGTTTTTCAGGCAGCGCTTCAGGGCCTCATACGTGAAGAACCAGCGCAGCAGGTCCAGGGCCTCCAGCACCAGATAGCCGCCGTTGGCCCGCTGTAAGGCCCCGGCCCGGATCAGGCTGAAGTCCGTCACCAAAGCCCCGAACTGGGCCCGGCGCTCCACCGCCCCGAACAGGTTGGAATAGGTGGGGTTGTTTTCCATGACCACCGGGGCGCCCTTGGTCTCGGAGTGGTCCACGAAGACGTTCACCTGGTATTGCACGAAAGACGGCTCCGGCGCGGGAAACGGAAAGGGGCCCTGGGCCCCGGGCCGGCGCTTCAGGTCGTCGATATTTTTCAGAATGTCCTCCTGGACATCCTTCAGGTAATCGACCACCTGGGGCAGGTCCTGATATTTCTCCCGCAGTTCCTCCATGTGGTGGCCCACCACGTACAGGGCCACGTCCTGGTCCAGCTTTTTCTCCTTTTCCTGGAACTCCTTTTCCATCTTGCGGATCTTGCGGATGGCCTCGTTCATTTCGGTGTGGAGCTGGGCGGACTTCTGGCGCAGCGCCTCCCGGTCCTCGTCGTTCAGGGCCTTGAGCTCATCTTCGCTCAGAGGCTTGCCTTCCTTGCCGGGAAAAATCATCAGGCCGGTGGGGGAAATGTTCAGGATAAAGCCTTCTTCCCCTGCTTTGCCGTCCAGTTCCTGGAGGATCTTGTTGCGCTCCTGGGTGAAGCCGTGCATCAGGGCTTCCCGGCGGCTGGAGTAGTCTTCGCTCTCAAACACCTCCGGGACCTGCGTCCTCAGGCTGGCGATGAGCTCTTCCATATCCGCCTTCAAGAGCCGGCCTTTGCCGGGGGGCAGGGTCAGACTCTGGGGCCGCTCCGGGTCCTTGAAGTTGTGGACATAGATATTATCCGGCGGCGTGGGCTCTTTGGCGGCCAACTCCTGCACGTAGGCCATGATGGCTTCGGTCTTGCCGGCCCGGGGCGGACCGGCCACGAAGATATTGTATTCCAGGTCCTTGACCCCCAAGCCGAACTCCAGGGCGTGGACGGCCCGGTCCTGGGCCACGACCTTGGCCTGCAAGGGGCTGAGGTCCAGGGTGGTTTCAAATCCCAGGCTGTCGGGATCGCACACGGCGCGCAGGCTCTCGGGTTTCAATTCCCAGCGGTTGGCCGGCATGTTTCCTCCTCAAAAAGATCATCAGGGGCCCCGCCGGGAGTCTGAAGCGGGCGCTTTATAGCAAATACAGATTCAAATGCAACAAATTCTCTGTCTAGCATACAGAATTTCCCAAATTATTTTACTGAAAACTGAAAACCGCAAACGATATTATATTTGGCCGCCTTCCCGGCGGTTTAAGGGACAGACCCGGGGGTCATGAAAATCCGGACCTTCGATCTGGATGGTGTTGTGCTCCAGACCGAACCGCTGCCGCAGCAGTTCTTCCAGTTCCCCGGTCAGGCAGTCCCGGTTGCTGTGGTCATCGATGGTCACGTGGACGCTCAACGCATAGATGCCCGAGGCGATGGTCCAGATGTGCAGGTCGTGCACCGCCTTCACCTGGGGATGGCCTTCCAGGCATTTCTGCACCTCATCTGCCGCGATATGCCGGGGGGTGGACTCCAGCAGGATGTCCGCCGCCTCCCACACCAACTGCCAACTGCTGATGACGATCATCACCCCGACGACGACCCCGGCCAGGGGGTCGAACCAGTACCAGCCCTGCCACCAGATGGCCAGCCCCGCGGCAATGGCGGCCACCGACCCCAGGGAATCGGCCAACAGGTGCAGAAAGGCCGACCGCAGATTGATGTTGTGCTCCCGGGACGGGTAGAGCACGTACATCCCCAGGAGGTTCACCAGCAGGCCCAGACTGGCGATGATGATGAGGGGCCGGCTGCTGATGGCCGGCGGGTGGAAAAACCGGCCCGCGGCCTCGAAAAAGATATACCCGGCCATGGCCCAGAGCACCAGGCCGTTGACCAGGGCCACCAGGATTTCCAGGCGGTGGTAGCCGAAGGTCTTCCGGGCGGTGGGGGCCCGGGCGGTCCACTTCAAGGCCAGCAGACTCAGTCCCAGGGCGCCCACGTCGCTCAGCATGTGCCCGGCGTCGGCCAGGAGGGCCAGGCTGTTAGTGAGGATGCCGCCCCCCAGCTCCACCGCAAAAAACGCCAACTGGGTCCAGAAGGCCAGTTGCAGGCGTCGCCGGCTGCTGTGCAGGCCGTGCTGGTGGACGTGTCCGGCGTCGTTCATACCGGTTCCATGTGAATTTCCAGGACCTGGTATGCTCTGGCCCCCCGGGGGGTCTGGACCTGCACCCGGTCCCCCACGGCGCGGCCCATCAGGGCCTTGCCCAACGGCGAGTAGAGGGAAAGATAGCCGGTGGTGGCGTCGGCCTCCAGGGGCCCCACCATCTTGAACTCCCGTTCCTGGCCGGTGTTCAGGTTGACGATGCGGATTCGGGCGTTGAATCTTACCTTATCGGGAGACAGGTTGCTCCCCACCAGCACCTCGGCGTTGGCCAGGGTGTGCTGCAATTGCTTGATGCGGCGCTCCAGTTGCCGCCGATGGGCCAGGGCCGACTGGAAATCGGGATTTTTCTCCACCCTGCCTTCCTGGGCGGCCTCCAGGATCTCCTGAACCACCTGGGGGCGCTCCACCCGGCTGAGAAACTCCAACTCCCGCATGAGCTTCTCATACCCGGCCCGGGTTAAGAGGATCTTTTCCATCTTTCCGTAAAACCTGATTGCCAGTGGTCAGTTGATTAATCCGAGTCGAAATAACTTGTCCGGCCCTGAGGGCGGTGGGCGAATCGCTCCTGACCGCGGAACAGGTAATGGGACCAGCGTAGGGCTCCCATTCTCAAGTCTCGGCAAACCTGGCGAATTGGTTAATTTCCACCTATTCTTATCTAAAAAGACCGGCGCGGTCAACACCAGCGATTGCGGCGGCGCCGCGAATTAGATTCTAATTGACAATAATTGTATTTTATGAAACTAATAGTTCAACTATTTTGAAAACCTGTCTGGGACAATCTCAGATTGTTGGGCGCCGCGGATGAACGCAGAGGTTTTGTTCTCCGGTCTGACTTACCGCCTAAGGAGGGACGTCATGATAAAGGGCAAACTGAGAATCTTTATTCTGGTCCTGGGGTTGTTGGGGGTCGTCGGTTTACCCCTACAGGCGGGCGCAGTAACCCACAACCTGGCGGCGGAATGGAGCAACGACTTCAATCCCCACGGTCTCTGGTCCTATAACGATGGCAGCACGCCTATACCTACAAACGAATACTGGGGTGAGTTGGGTGGGTTGGCCTGGGATAGTCCCGGAAAACCAAGTACTATACCGATAGCCTTTAAGGTGACTGTGGATAACCCAAGCGGTTTCGACCTCAAAAGCGGCGATACCGGGATGCACAGTGGCGACAATGGCGCCAACTGCACCTGGACCAGCGATATGGCGGGGATCGCCACGGTGTCGGGAAACGCCTGGCTTATTCGGGACATCGGGCGGGGCATTGACTGGAAGCTTTACGTGGATGATACTCTAAAGACCAGTGGTTCTCTTTATTCCGGCGACCCTTATTCCCGGGACAACCCCTTCGATTTCGCAGATGGCTCCGGCGGCGTTGACGCCTTGACCTTTGCGATTTCTGTGGGCACGAAGATCATCCTGGAATTTGTGCCCCCTCCCACTTACTGGAACGATTACGTCGGGACTAATTTCACCATCGACGTCAACCCTGTGCCGGCGCCGCCCGGCGTCTGGCTGATGGGCTCCGGTTTGCTGGGTCTGTTGGCCTTCCGGCGCCGCCGGGGATAAGGGAAATCACCCAGGCAGGACCACCGGCTCAACCTGGATTTATCACCTGATACAATCAAAAGGCAGGGGCAAACCAGACCCTGCCTTTTTGTATGGGTTTGCCTCCTGGTTCCCAAGCTCTGCCTGAAAAGTTTTTGAGTTAAGGTGGCACAGCCGCCCCCGGCTGTCCAGGCACAGGTTAAAAACCTGTGCCACCGATGCTTTGCATGATTTTTAGGTGGGCCAGAGGCCCATGAAAAGCTATAAAT
>CAYNMI010000099.1:3452-8633 GCA_964398095.1 uncultured Desulfobacca sp. | reverse complement strand
CTTCCCGGATGGGCATGGCGAAGCCGCCGCAGACCACGTCCCCCAGGACGTCATAAAAGGCGTAATCCAGACATTCGCTGTCGGCATAGGCCCCCAACTGCTCCAGCAGGTTGATGGAGGTGATGATGCCCCGGCCGGCGCAGCCGACGCCCGGCTCCGGGCCGCCGGATTCCACGCACACCACCCCGGAGAACCCGGTGCGGCGGATGTCTTCCAGGTCCACGTCTTCGCCTTCTTCCCGCAGGGTGTCCAGGACACTCTTTTGGGCCAGGCCGCCCAGGAGCAGGCGGGTGGAATCCGCCTTGGGATCGCAGCCCACCACCATAACTTTCCGCCCCATTTCGGCGAGTCCCGCCACAGTATTTTGAGTGGTGGTGGACTTGCCGATGCCACCTTTGCCGTAAATAGCGATTTTGCGCATAGCCACTTCCTCTGTTCAGAATTTTACCTAAGGAGAAAGCAAGCCTTATGCCATTTACAAGGCTTATCTTTAAACATGTTGATTTTACTAATGTTATTTAATTATTCCCCAAACCGCGTTCGTCTGAAAATAGGGCATTATTTACGTTTTCGTATTTTGGTAATCATTTTTTAGTACGTTTTCGTATAATAGCTTTTTTAATTATTACGTTTTAGTAGTTTTTTCTGGAGAAGAAAGAACTGCGGATAGAGAACCGAGGAAAGTGGACTGGCGGGGTGGCGGGAAAGGCGGCGCGCCGTGAGGCCGGATACGGCACCGCGCTGCCAAGCAATTGGTAGCCCAGGCTTTCTCGCCTGGGCCAGAAACACCCGTTTTTTGCGGATTGATGATGTAAGTCCTTATAGGGCGGCCGGTGGCCGCCGGAATCTGCTCACTCCTCTTCTAAATTGGGACCTCTGCGAAAAGCCATTTTGTCATCCTGAGCGTAGCGAAGGATCTCGCATTTACAATTAGTTATGAGATTCTTCGGTCGCTTCGCTCCCTCAGAATGACAGGTGAGGGGACTTTCCCAGAGGTCTCGCTTTCTTATAATCAGCATAGTTAAACTCCCCCTCACCTGGCGGGCAAGGGTTGAGGTGCGGGGGGTGAACCACGTGGCCCCAGTCGGACAATCGTGTGCTGACCTCTCCCGGCCTGGGAATCATGGCCGTGATTATTCCAACCGCCGCGCCTAGCCTTCCCCATGCAAGATGATGCCGGCCCAGAAATAGGGATTGGGGTCCTTGCCCCGCACTGCCTGGCGGGCGATCTTTAAGGCCTCAAGCTTGGGCTTCCCCTCCTTCAAGGCTTTATAAAACACCGAGTAAAACTGCATGGATTCGTCCACCGGGATGTTCCACAGGGTCACCATCACACTCCGGGCCCCGGCCTGTTGAAAGGCCCGGGCGAAGTTCAGCACCCCCTCCCCCTGCATCACCTGGCCGACTCCGGTCATGCACGCCGCCAGGGTCACCAGGTCGGCGTCCAGCTTCAACTGCAAGACCTTGCTGAAGGTGAGAAAGCCGTTGTCGGGTGACTTGTTTCCCACCTGGGTCAACACCAGGGTCGGCTCCCGCACCCCCGCCAGGTTGTCCGCCAAAAACCCGTGGGTGCCGAAAAAGAGATAGTGGTACTGCGCCAGGGGGGTGTGGCGCACCCGGGTCTCGGTGGCCTGGACGTCCAGGAGGACTTCCGGGGGCCGCACCGCCTCCCCGAACAGAGCCGCCAGATCCTCCACCGTCTTCCGGGTCTCGGGCAGGGGCGGAAATATGAGCCGGCCCCCCCGGGCGCCGGTCGCCGCCATGGTGAGGGCCTTCTCCGGCCCGGCGTGTTTGAGTTCCCCGGCCTGCCCCTGATGGGCCTTATAGGCTAAGTAGCGGGAACTGTCCTTATTATAGATACAATCGCCCAGGGCGAAGAGGGGCTGGGAGGCCCGGGATTTGCCCAAAAGCCGGTTCAGGACCAGGATGGCCGCCGACTGGGAGTAGGTCACCGGCCAGCGGTCCGCCACCAGGACGCTCTTATCCCAAGCCGGTCCCGCCTGCACCACCAGCGCCTCAAAGGGGAAGGCCCCCAGCACCCCGTCGGGCACGATGATCAGGTGGGTCCCCGGGGCCACCCCGGCCAGGGCCGGGGCCAGAAGCTCTCTGTACAGGCTGGCGGCGTCGGGGATAGAAAACCGCGCCAAATCCGCCCGCCGCAATACGCTCTGCCGGAAGGGGGCCAGCATGGCGCCCAGGCGCTGCGCCAGCGCCGCCTGCCCCACTGGGATACGGAAGACCTGGGTCTTGCCCCCGGGCTCCACCCGGAAGAGATAGCTTTCCTTGGGACCCAGGGAATACTCCAGGAGCACCTCGCCGGATTTCAGCGGCAGCTCCTGGGCTTTATATGGTTCGGGATAACGCAGGGCTGCATAACGGGGATCCCGCCGCCGCAACTCTTGTATTAACTGTTGCTGTTCTTGGCGCAACGCCTCTATTTTCAGGTTAAATTCGATGGCGGGTTGCTCTTTGCGGCCCGGACCCAGGCCCCGTTCCTGTAACCGTTCCGACCTCTGAGATTCCAGGGCCTCCAGGCGTTCCCGGAGGCTCTTTTCTTTAGCCGCCAAATCCGGGGGCAACTGGGTGCCCGCCGACGCCGCGCTGGCCGCTATGGCCTCCAGCAGCGCTCGGGCCTTGATGGACTCGGCAAAATAGAAGGCCGCGGCCGCGGGGTCCGCCCCGTAGTTTTTCAGGTCCGGCGGGCCGGCCCCGCCCTTCTGGGCCATCGCCGCCAAAACCTCCACCATGCCCCGATAGGCCCGGAAATATCCGCTGAGTATGCCGGCTTCAAAGAAGGAAGTGCGCTGTCCCGGGGTCCTGGCCCGCAGCCCTTCGATGATATTAATGGCCTGCATGAAGGCGCCGTACGCCTTTTTGAGCTGTCCCAACCCCAGGAGGGCCAGACCTCTTTGCGTATAATATTGGGCCTGATATTGGGGGCGGTTCCACGCTTGGGGAACCAGGGGGCCCAAGAGGTCCAGGGCTTCGCCATACCGCCCGGTGGCCAGATAAAGTTCCACCAAACCCTGGTCGCCCTGGCGATATTTGGCCCGGCGAAAACAGGACTCCGCCTGGCCATAATCCTTCTTGGCCAGGTATATAGCCCCCAATTGTTTGAGAGCCACCGCGGTCTGGTGGCTGTCCAGACCGAAGGCTTTTTCCTTGATTGTTGCCGCACGCTGAGCCAGGGGCAGGGCCTGGCCGTAGTCGCCTCTCTGGGCATAAAGCACCGCCAGATTGATTAAGGCGTTGGCGACCTGGGGGCTTTCCGGCCCCAGGGCCTTTTCGCTGATCCTTAAGGCCCGCTGGAACAGGGGCAGGGCCTTATCCTGGGCCCCCGTGTTCCGATAGAGGGCCCCCAGGATCATCAGGCTCTGGGCGGTCTTGGGGTTGTCCGGCCCCAGAACCTTCTCCCTGATCTGCAAGGCCTTTTGGGCCAGGGGCAAAGCCTGTTTAAAATAACCCAGGATTATATACATCTTGGCCAAACGGGCCATACTGGCGGCGGTGGCCGGGTGTTCGGGCCCCAGGGCCTGCTCCCGGAGCTGCAAGGCCTGCTGGTATAAGGCCATGGCCCGATAATGCTGATTATGGGCCTCATAAGCCCGGCCTTGTTGCATTAATTCCCGGCCTTGGGGGGCCTCCCCGGCCTGGCCGGAACCGGTGTCGTCCTGAGCCTGGGCGCCGGGCGGCGATGACCAATGCCTCCCCTTGCCGGCCCACCCGGGGGTAGCAGTCAGGACGGCGATTATGACCCAAAGGGCAACCGAGAACAGGGTGCGCATGCGAACCTCCACGCTCCTTAAAAAGCCTCGACCTTGGCCGGCCTCAGGGCTGCGGCGCTTTAAGCGCCTGGGTCCGGGCCCAGGCCTGCAGCTCTGTCAAAGTGGGGTTGCCCGGATTGGCCGCCAGGAGAGGGTCAATAATCTTCACCATCTCGGGGTACTTGCCGTTTTCGGCCAGGACACTCAAGTAATAGAGTTCCGGGGTGAGGTCACCGGGAGCAGCCTTTTTTCGTAATCTGGCATAGGTCTGCTGCGCGGCCTGGAGTTCCTCCCGGGCCGCTTCCCCGCATACCCGCGGCGGTTGCGGCGAGCCCCCGGGGGGCGCGGTTTGGACCCCCATGGTGGGGATGACCCCGGAATGGCGAATACTCGACCGGGGCAGCGGCATCTCCGATCCGCCGATTTTTCGGGTAACCATGGTGGATAGAAGCTTCACTTCCGGCTGGGCTAGCTTTTGACCCGGCCCCGCCAGGCTCTTCCCCTCGCCGGCGATTATGGTCCCGGGGCCTTTCCAGGTCTCTTGACGGCTTGCGGCCAGGTAGAGAATCTGGATTTGGGCCCCGGCCGGCAGCTTAATATGGTCACCCCGGCGGACCTTCATGAACACCAGCACCCGGCTCGGCTTGGTTTGCTCCTTGTCATTCCAGTAAGTGGCGGTCCCCGAGAGCCCGGTGATCAATCCCACATCCGGGCTCGCCGCGGGGGCCGGGGCCGCCGCCCCCCACAGCAAGACCAGGCCCAGAGCCAAACCCGCGGCCCCCAGGCATTGCCGAACTTTTATCCCGGCGATCTGCATCAGACGTCACTCCATGAAAGAGGTTAATTTGAAAGATTTCTTATTCATCGGAACATTTAAGAGATTACTGATTTTTAACCTGAGATCATACAAGCCATTTCAAAACCCCCATTATCCCTAGCCTGTCATGCGGAGTGTAGCGAAGATTCCCGTATTTTTAATAGGTTGAGGTCCTGCGCGACGCGCAGGCTGGCATGAGAAGAGGTTTTGAAATGGCTTGTAGAGAAATCCTGCGTGTCCCCGATAGGGTCCGGAGGGCATTGCGCTGGTGCTGGAGGCAGACATGCGCCGACGCCACCTTTTTGCCGTCAGCCCTTAACTGCTTTCGTTATAAGGCTTTCTCGGCAAAAAAATTATATCACCATTTGGCGGTTTTTGGACTTTTTCTTGATAAATCACACTGCCATCTGCCGGACAGCACTGAGTCAGGGGCGATTTTAACCGGTTTCAGACAATCGAAAGATACCCGATTAATAAACTATTGCCGTAATATTAACCGGCGTGGAGGCGCCCGCCAGCCCGCGGCCGTTCAGGGCCGGGCCGCCTGGCGCAGGCCGCTCTCTTTCGGGCCGGCCGGAAAGAGCTGCTCCCGGTACATCC
>CAYNMI010000099.1:0-3442 GCA_964398095.1 uncultured Desulfobacca sp. | reverse complement strand
ATGAGCACTTCCAGGTTGATCACGTCCTCCCGGTTGTAGGTCAGGAGCAAGTCCAGGGCGCCCTTGTCCCCCCGCTGGTAGCGCTGCCACAGGAGCACCGCCATATAGCCGTCCATGCCGTTCACTTCTTTGGGGCGGTGGATGCCGAAGCGGGGCTCGATCTTCTTCAGGCCCCCCTTGAACCCCAGGCGGGCCATGAGAAAGCGCAGGTCCACGTGGGCCGGGGGCAGACGCAATTCGGGGAAATAGGCCCGAAGCACCGGCAGGTCGAACTGGGTGCCGTTGAAGGTGACCAGGAGGTCGAATTCGGAGAGAATTTCGGGGAATTTTTGCAGGTTGTAACCCTGGACGAACTGGCGCATCTTATGGCCGTCATAGAGGCCCACCACGGTTACCAACAGTCCCGGCCAGACGGTGCCGGTGGTCTCGATGTCCAGATACGCGGTCCGGGGCCGGAAGTGCTGAAAGAGGCGCCAGTGCTCGCCGGCGTGCAGCCGCTGGGCGAAATAGCCGGCGTCCTCCAGGTGCTCCAGGGACCCCTGTAACTCCGCCTTGAGCCAGCCCAGCCGGTCCCGGGACAGGCCCCGAATCCGCCGGGCGGCCAGGAAATCCTCCCAGGTGTGCAGCCCCTGGCGCCAGAAGTGTCCTTCCCGCCGGGGCCCCACCCCGGGGAGATGGATAAAGGTGCGCTTTAACATGTTTTAAACATATCACTCCGGGTGAATTCTGTCATCCCGAACGCGAATTACTTCCTGCTCGGGCAATGGTGGCACAGGCATATTGCCTATCTCTGAACCGGCTGGAAGCCTGTTCAATCAGTGCCTTGGTTTAAAACTACAGTGGCAAAAATGTAGGGTGGGCACGGCCCACCATGCCTTTCACTCTCCAAAGCTAAGACCAGGCTCAAAAGTAACGTTTTCCCCCCAATTAACAGGATAAAATCCCTGTTGAACGTAACGGTGAAATGTGGAATAGGGCCAGTCTGCGGCGTTTGCCACTAATCCATGCTTCACCGGATTGAAATGAATATAATCTAAGTGATTATGCAAATCTTTTTCATTACATATTTGGTGCTCCCAGAAGCGTCGTTGCCAGATGGTGTTTTCGCGGTGTCGTTCTTTGGAATCGGTCATCCAGGCCGTCTTATGCAAAAATGGTTTTGCCTTACGGGAAAATCCCGCCTTGATCAAACCCCACCGTTTGGAAAAATCCCCCTCGCCTTGCGGCAAAGTCCAAATACAGTGAAGGTGATCGGGCAAAAGCACCCAGGCATCGACGCTGAATGGATATTCCCGCCGGACCTCTGAAATAACTTCCCGCAAAATTTTTCTGCTATTCGGTTCGGTTAAAATCTTTCTGCGCCGGTAGGTCACCACCGTAAAGAAAAATGTTCCTCCCGGCTTTGCCGACCTGATGAACGTAGGCATTCTGGAATAACTCCAACTTGAAAAGCATGGTGGGCCGTGCCCACCCTACATTTTCTTTAATACCTCGGTCCCAAGCTTCGACTCGGAAACCAGAAGAACTTCCAGTTTCCTGGCTACGCCTCACTACTCTCTGCTTACTGCTCACTGCTCACTTTATTCTTCTCTTATTCCTCCTTCAAACTCGCGGCCAAATGCGGCTTGACGGCCCGCCAGGCGGGGTAGGCCGCGGCGGCCAGGCCCAGGCCCACCACCAGGCAGAAGGTCTGGATATAGATGCCGGGGAGCCAATGCAGTTGGATGGTCCAGCCGAAGGCCTCCTTGTTGATGACGAAGATCAGCAGCAGGGCCAGGACGGAGCCGCACAGGGCGCCCAGGACAAAACTCAGGCAGGCGGCCAGGCCGGACTCCACCAGCACCATGCCCAGAATCTGCTTCCGGGCGGCCCCGATGGCCTGGAGCAGGGCCAGTTCCCGCTCCCGCTCCATGATGAGCACCAGGAAGGTGGTGATGATGCCGAAGACCGCCACCACCACGGCCACCCCTTCCAGGGCGTAGGTCAGGGCAAAGGTCTCGTCGAAGATTTTCAGGATGCCGTTCCTGAGGTCCCGGTGGGACAGGGCCAGGAGGCGGTAGCGGCCGCCGTAGCGTTCCTGGAGGCGGGCCTGGACCCGGGGAAGCTGTCGGGGGTCCTTGAGATAGAGCCGCACCGCGTTCAGGTGGGTGTCGTGCCAGAAGCGCCGGAATTGGGCAATATCCATCCAGACGCTGGGGCCGTCGGTGCGGTAGTCGTAGAACACCCCGGCGATGGTGAGCGCTTGCGGCCCCGACGGCGTCGGCAGGGTGATGGTGCCGCCTTCTTTTAGATGGAAGGTCTCGGCCAAGGGCTCCGAGATCACCACAAACTGTTTTCTGTTTTCTGTTTTCTGTTTTCGGTTTTCGTAATTCAACCTTATTGCATCGAGATCCTCTTTCCCTGACCCCTGGCCCCTGACCCCTGACCCCTGGCCTCTGGCCCCTGTTCCTTCGCCCCCTTCCCCGACCTGCCGCATAATCTCCGCCGTATCCCCCTGCCGGAACCAGAGACCGCCGTGGCGGGCCAGGACGTCGAAGCTGCCGCCGATGACCAGGATATAGCGGTCCTGAAAGGGGATGCGCACGCAGCGGTAAAGGTAAAGGTCGGCCACGTCCGGGTCCCGGCGCAGGTCCGGCAGGACCTCCGGCGGCAGGTACTGGTCGTAGGCCGCGGTGGAAAAGATCGCCGGCCCGAAAAAGATGTCGCCGCTGATGGCCCGGCCTATCCAGTCGTTCACCGTCTGCCGGAAGGAGCCGATCATCACCGTCACCGCGATGAGCATCCCCAGGGCGCAGGCCAGGGCGGCGATGGACACGGCGCTGCGGCTCAAAGACCCGGCCAGGTACCGGCAACCCAAATCCCCCGGGGGACCAAAAACTTTCCGCAAGCCCGGCTGCAGGCCCCGGCCCAGGAGGCTGGCGGCCAGGGGAGTAAACAGGGCAAAACCCAGGAGAATGAGGAAGGCCGCGATAAAGCCGAACCAGGGGGGGCCGGCGGGGTTTTTCCAGGAGGCCAGGACGCCGGCCATGACCAGGTTCATCAGGCCCCAGCCGAAGAAGAGGCCGGCCCGGCTCTCGATCTTTTCCTCCAGTTCCTCCCGGTGCCACACGGCCCTGACCTCCGTCCGGGCCGCCTCCCGGGCCGGGAGCAGGGCCGCCAGGAGGGTGGCGGCCACCGCCAGACCCCAGGCCTGGAGCAAGAGCCCGCCCCGCACCCAGATGTCCGCCGCAGCCACCGGCATGTAAAGGGAAGAGAGGTTTTGAGTCATCACCCCCAAAACCCCCCGGGCCAGACCCACCCCCAGGGCGAGGCCCAGCAGGCCGCCCAGCGCGCCGCTGGCCAGGCCCTCGGCCAGAAACAGGAGCAACACCTGCCGGGGCGTCATCCCCAGGGTCCGGAGGAGGCCGATCTCCCGGCGGCGGCGCACCACCGACAGGGTGAC
>CAYNMI010000098.1:0-8633 GCA_964398095.1 uncultured Desulfobacca sp. | reverse complement strand
TCTGCACCTGCCGGGGCCCGATTTCATCGACCGGGTCTGGGTGGGGAGCGACCGGAGCCCGGGGGTCTTGCGCTCCCTGGCGTCCCTGTTCGGGCACGGCCGCCTGGCCGGCACCGGCTATCTTTCCATCCTGCCGGTGGACCAGGGGGTGGAGCATTCCGCGGCCGCCTCTTTTGCCCCTAACCCGATTTATTTCGACCCGGAGAACATCGTCAAACTGGCCCTGGCCGGCGGCTGCAACGCCGTGGCCTCCACCCTGGGGGTGCTGGGGGCGGTGGCCCGGAAATACGCCCACAAGATCCCCTTCATCGTCAAGATCAACCACAACGAGATGCTTTCCTACCCCAACTTCTACGACCAGACCCTGTTCGCCAGCGTGGAGCAGGCCTTCGACCTGGGTGCGGTGGCGGTGGGGGCCACCATCTATTTCGGCTCCCATGAATCCCGGCGCCAGATCATGGAGATTTCCGAGGCTTTTAAGCTGGCCCACGAGCTGGGCCTGGCCTGCATCCTTTGGTGCTACCTGCGCAACCCGGCGTTCAAGACCGCGGCGGGCGATTTCCACGCCTCCGCGGACCTCACCGGCCAGGCCAACTACCTGGGGGTGACCATCGAAGCGGATATCATCAAGCAGAAGCTGGCGGAGAACAACGGCGGCTATAAGGCCGTCAAATTCGGCAAGACCAGTGAACTGGTTTACACCAAGCTGGCCCCCAACCACCCCATCGATCTGTGCCGCTACCAGGTAGCCAACTGTTTCATGGGCCGGGCGGGGCTGATCAACTCCGGCGGCGGCTCCGGCAAGACCGACCTGGCCGACGCGGTGCGGACCGCGGTGATCAACAAGCGGGCCGGGGGCATGGGGCTGATTTCGGGTCGCAAAACCTTCCAGCGGCCCATGTCCGAAGGGGTGGAGCTCTTCAACGCCATCCAGGACGTCTTCCTGTGCAAGGAGGTGACCGTGGCCTGAGGGAGGTGGTCGTCAAACCGGCGGCGCCAAGGATGAGACATGGAGAGTGCGTCTTTCGCACCTGCCTCATAGGGAGCCGCGGTCATAAAAGTAATATTGTCATTCTGAGGGGAGCGAATCCAGATTCTTCACTCCGCTGCGCTCCGTTCAGAATGACAGCTCAAATAATACAAACTTGTTTGAACGCTATTCCGTATCATTCCTCAAAAATTAGCAAAGGCAGGGCCGCTTGGCCCTGCCTTTGGATATGGAGCCCCCGGCCCGCAGCCCCGGGGCTCCGCCAACATTTTTAGCCGGCTATCGCCAGCGCCGTGCTGCCGGAGGGGTTCGGCCAGGCGGCGCTCAATTCTCCAGAGAGGTCAATCCTTCCCGGATGGCATACTTGGTGAGTTCCGCCACGCTCCGCAGATTCAATTTGTGCATCAGTTGCTGCCGATGGCTTTCCACGGTCTTGACGCTCACATGGAGATGATCGGCGATTTTGGTAGTGGAGTGGCCTTCGGACATGAGCTGGAGGACCTCCCGCTCCCTGGGGCTCAAGATTCCGAAAGCCGACGTTTCATGCATAGGGGCGCCCAGCTTACAGTCTTTTACCAGGATATCGGTCACCCCGGGACTGAGATAGGTCTTGTGGGCCAGCACCACCCGGATCGCCCGGGTCAGTTCCTCGAAGGCGCAATCCTTCAAAAGATAACCTGAAGCCCCGGCCTTGAGCATATTGACCACAAATCTGCGGTCGGCATACATGGAGAGGGCGATCACCTTGATCTTGGGCGACTCCGCGAGAATCTGGCGAGTGGCTTCGATGCCGTTGAGATCCGGCATGGCCACATCCATAATGACCACGCCGGGTTGCAAATCCCGGGCCATGCGCACCGTGGTCCGGCCGTCTTCGGCTTCCGCCACCACCTTCAGATCAATTTCTTTTTCCAGCAGAAAGCGCAGTCCCTGACGGACGATCTGGTGATCATCGGCGATCAAAATGTTTACGGGCATCTGCTCCCCCCTCTTTGCTTTTAATATTTTAAAGGCACCCGCAAGGTAACCCTCGTCCCCCAGCCCGGTTCCGACGCCACGTCCAGATGACCACCCATATACTTCAAACGCTCCCGGATACTAAAAAACCCAAACCCGTAAGGGCCATCCAAGGTATCGGGGGGCAGGCCCAATCCCAGGCCGTCATCTTCTATCCTGACCTGCAGGACGTTTTCTTCCCGCACAATAAAGACCTGGATATTTTTGGCATTGGCATGTTTGACCACGTTAACCAGCAACTCCCGCACGGTCTGAAACAGCAAGACGCGAATCTCGTCATTCAAGGGCATGGCAGCACGATCCGCCCGCACCTTGATGGCGATGCCGTGTTGATCCTGAATCAATTCCGCCAGCCACTCCACCGCCGCGGCAAAGCCGAGATCATAGAGGATGGGCGGGCTCAGTTCGAAAGTCAAAGAGCGGGTATATTGGATGGTTTGCTCAATGAGGCGGCGGACCTCGTCCATGGGCTCGACCAGTTGGGTCGTGGAGGCGGATTCCCGGATGGCCCCCAGTTTGATTTGGGCCAGGGCCAGGATCTGGCCCACGTGGTCATGGAGGTCAGTGGCCAGACGCCGGCGTTCCCGCTCTTCGGTCAGGGACAACTCCCAGGCCACGGACCGGAGTTGTTCCTGATAAGTGCGGATGTCTTTGACGGCCTGTTTCTGGTCCGTGATATCTTCGATCATGCAGAGGGCAAACTGATCTTCGACGCTATCATCCCGGAAGGGGGTTACGGCCAACCGGCCCCAGGTGGTCGTGCCGTCTTTGCGGATAAATTTTTTTTCGACTCGATAGGATTCCCGTTCCCCCCGCACCAATTCCTGGAAGAGCATCTGGCAGCGCGAGGTTTCCTCCGGCAAGGTAAACACGGTGAACACCTGGTTGAGGAGCTCGCCCTGGCTGTAGCCCAGCATCTGTTGCAAGGCGGGATTGCTTTCGACGATGCGCCCATCTTTGTTCACCAGGGCAATGCCCATGCTCGTGCCTTCAAAGATGGTGCGAAAGCGGACCTCACTGGCGCGCAGCGCATCGATATAGTCCTGGGCAATATCCGAGAGTCCGGAACTGATATAGGTCTTATGTCCCTGGACCGCGCGGATAGCTTTAGTCAATTCTTCGAAGGCGCAGTCCTTCAAGAGATACCCGGCGGCGCCGGCTTTGAGAATATTAACCACAAAGCGCCGGTCGGTATACATGGACATGACGATGATTTTGACCCAGGGGGAAGCGGCCAGGATTTGGCGGATGCCTTCGACGCCCTGCAGGTCGGGCAGGGCCAGGTCCAAGAGCACCAGATCAGGCGCCAGGTCTCGGGTCAGCAGCATCAAGGTCGGGGCGGTGGAGGTTTCCCCCACTACCTCAAAACCCGCCTCTTTTTCCAAGAGAGTGCGAATCCCCTGACGGACTATCTGGTGTTCATCGGCGAGAAGAATCCTGGTCATGTTAGGTTTTCCGTTCTATTCCCCTCAACGAATTTCACAAGGTTCACTATAAGATGCTTAGCAACAATTTAAAGTAACGTCAAACTATTTTGTCCCAATCATTATAGCATAATTCGCGGTTAAAGGTTGGCCGTCTGCCGTTGAAAACCGGCTTAGCCGGGTCCACGGCCAGGGCTTCCCGGTAGACCTGCGGCGCCCGCTGGCCCAGGCCCAAGTCATCGTAGGATTGGGCCAGGACATTGGCCACTTTCAAATTGGCGGGGTCCTCCCGGTGGGCTTCTTCCAGCTCTTTCAAGGCCAATTCCGGCCGGCCCATGAGTTTGAAATAGTGGGCATTGCTGAGCAAGGGGGAGGTATTGGCCGCGGCCCAGCGGACATCCCGGGGATACTGACTATTATGGGCCCGGCGCAGATCCTGGACCCCGCAGCCGATTGCCAGGGTGACCAGGACCACCAGGAGCAAGGCCAAACCCAGACTAATCCGGAAGTTCTTCCCTGCCTGCCTGATCAAGCCGCCCTGGTACCGCACCATTTGGTTCCCCCAGTTCTAATGACCTCCAAATAAGGGAGTCTTGGCTATTTGGATGGCCGCGGGGCCGAGGACCACGATAAAAATGGCCGGGAAAATGAACAGGAGCATGGGGAACAGAATTTTCACCGGCATTTTGGCGGCCTTTTCCTCAGCCTTCTGGGAGCGCTGCACCCGGAGAAAGCCTGCGTGGGTCCGCAGGGATTGGACGATGCTGGCCCCCATTCTTTCCGATTGGATCATCAAGCCCACCAGGGCCTTGACATTCTGGACGCCGGTGCGCTCCCCCAGATTTTTCAGCGCCACTTCGCGGTTGATCCCGGTGCGCAGCTCGGCATTGGTAAGCTGTAATTCTTTATAAAGGTCCACGGATATATGTTTGATTTCATCCGATACCCGGTTAATGGTGCCCTGCAGGGACAATCCGGCCTCCATGCAGACTATGAGGAGGTCCAAAACGTCCGGGAGGGTTTTATCGATGCGATCTTGACGACGTCTGGTGATGAAGGTCAGCAAATAAGGCACCCCATAGAATCCGCCCGCGGCCATCACAAAGCAGATCATGAGATTACCGCTGGTCAATACCCCGTCCATAACATGGGCCAGCAGATAAATCAGCGGCGGCAGGAAAGCCAGCAACACCCGCAGGCCGAAAAAAATAGCCGGCCCCTTGGGATGGCGGAAGCCCGCCTGAATCAAGGACTGGCGAAGTTTGGAAGCATCTTCTTTGCCATCCATGGCAAAGTTGCCGAGATTAGAGACCCAGTTCAGAAACCGTTTTTTAAAGTCATTGACCTCTTCCCGGTGCATTAAGGGCATAGCATCGCTGGGGGCCTTTCTGAAGCGGTCCCGGACCAATTTGCGGCTGTTGCAATAGCTCAGCACCCCGTAGGTAAGGAAAGATACGGTCGCGAAAGTGGCCCCGACTATGATCCAAACAAGTCCCGACATTCTTTCCTCCTTTAAACTTTAATGGTTACCATGCGCTTCATGACCAGGATACCGAAGCCGATGCTGACCATGGCGCCCGTTAATAATTTGATGCCGAATTTGGAATGGAACAGGGTCATGATATAGTCCCGGTTCAGGAAATAGAAACCCAGGAAGGTGACAAAGGGCAAGAGGCCCAGGATAAACGCGGAGAAACGGCCTTCGGCCACCAAGCCCTCCACTTTCCCTTTCAACTTGAGCCGGTCACGGATGATGGTCCCGATATTTTCAAGGATTTCCGACAGGTTGCCGCCGGTTTCGGCCTGAATCAAGACCGCGGTGACAAAATAGCGCAGGTCCTGACTGGCCACCCGTTGCCCCATGCGCCGGAAAGCCTGGGTCATGCTCAGGCCCAGGCGCTGTTCTTCGAAAGTTACGCGCAACTCGGTGCCCAGTGGTTTAGGGATCTCCTGGCTGGCCAGTTCCAGGGTGCCTGGCAAGGTGTGCCCGGCCCGGAGAGACCGGGCCAGCAACTCCATGGCGTCGGGCATGTAACGCTCGATCTTCAGGGTCTTGCGCTTCCGCTTCCACCTGAGGACGAATATGGGCAGCATCGCCAGGGCGGCAGCCAAACCCAGAGACCAGGCCCAATCTCCCACCAGGCAGCCGATGGAGCAGCCCAGGGCCGCCAGGAGGATGACGATGCTGATGAAGGTATGGGGGGCCAGGTAGATATCCGCCTGGAGCAACTGGCGTTGGAGATTTTCGATTTTGCCCCAGCCAAAATAGCGTTCGGCAAAGTTCAAGACCATGCTGTCCTTGGACTCTTGATAGGCCTTGAATACCTGGGCCCGAGCTTCCTGTTCCCGCTGCTTCCCCTTGATGCGCTGATTAAGGAGCCGGCGCTGGCGCATGGGCTCCACCAGGAGATGATGGATGCCGGCGATTAACAGACACACCCCGATAAAGATTCCCAGCAGGCCCAACGCATAATCGAATTGCATGCCGGCCAGATTAAGACTTTTCAGGAAATCTAGGTTCACCTTTGATCCTCCGACCTGATCAGGCTAAGCGCGCTTAAAAGAACGCTCGGGCGGCCTGAAAATGCCATCCGGCAGGGGCACGCCAAACAGCCGACAACGTTCCACGAAACGAGGCCGCACCCCGCTTGGGACGAATCGGCCCAAAATCTTGCCATGTTCATCCATCCCATGGCGCTCAAAGACAAAAATATCTTGCATGCTGATGACGCCGCTCTCCATCCCGGTAATTTCCGAAAGGGATACCATGCGTCTGACCCCATCACTGTGGCGCACCAATTGAATGACTAAATCGAGGGAGGAGCTGATCATCTGCCGCATGGCCTTTTCCTGGATGGTGATCCCGGAAAGGGAAATCATGGTCTCCAGGCGCAGCAGCGCATCCCGGGCGGTGTTGGCGTGCACGGTGGTCATGGAGCCTTCATGCCCGGTATTCATGGCCTGGAGCATGTCAATGACTTCAGCGCCCCGGACCTCCCCCACAATGACCCGGTCCGGCCTCATTCTCAAGCAGTTCCGGACCAATTCTCTCTGGGTGATTTCCCCCTTGCCCTCGACGTTGGGCGGCCGGGTTTCCAGCCGGCAGATGTGTTCCTGCTGCAATTGCAGTTCGGCGGAATCTTCAATGGTGATAATCCGCTCCCGGGAGGGAATAAACCCCGAGAGGATATTGAGCATGGTGGTTTTCCCGGCGCCGGTGCCGCCGGAAATCAGGACATTCAGTCTCCCCACCGCGATAGCCTTGAGGGTTTCGCCGATCTCTGCGGTCAGGCTGCCTTTTTCGATTAAATCCTCCAGGCAAGGGCGCTGCACGGAGAATCGGCGGATGGACAGCATGGGGCCGTCAAGGGCCAGAGGCGGGATGATGGCGTTGACCCGGGAGCCATCCGGCAAGCGGGCATCAACCATGGGGACGGATTCATCAATCCGGCGCCCGACATTGCTGACGATCTTATTGATGATTTTTAAGAGGTGGTCGTTATCCTGAAAGCGCACCTCCGCCAGTTCCAGACGGCCCTGCTTTTCTACGTAGACCTGGTTATAGCGGTTGACCAGGATATCCGAAATCGAGGGGTCCATGAGCAGCGGCTCCAGGGGTCCCAAACCCAGGATTTCGAATTCCATCTCCCGGGCCAAGCGGACCCGCTCCCCCATATTTAAGGGTTCTTTCTCTTCCTCCAGGAGCATATTGATGGCCTGGCGGATTTCCCTGGCCCTCACCTTCTCATCCAGCATCTCCAATTGACTGAGATCCAGGCGCTCCAACAGGCAATGATGCACCCTTTGCTTGACTACATAGAGACGGTCTTCCCGATTATCATCATGCCGGGACGGCAATACCGTGAGGGGTTGAGCCTCCTTGGGGGCAGGCGGGGTCCCTTTGGAGTTTTTCTTGATTTTTTTGTTATATTCCAGCCAGCTCATTCAGCTAATCCTTTTAGAATAACCAAAACTTCTTCTTGGGGGCCTCGGCGCTTGCCCCCTCCTGATCTTGAGCGCCGATTTCTTTTAAAACCTGAGATGACAGTTCCATGATGCTCCGCCAGAGCTTGGAGCGCGGGGCCGTGGTTACGAGGGGGGTGCCGTGATTCAGGCATTGCATCATGGATTGAGGGTCGCTGGGCAAGGTCGAGTAAATCGTGTGTTGCAGGATATTTTCCAGATCTCGCAGTTTTAAGCCACTGCCGCTATCATAGCGGTTCACCACGATTTTGATTTTGCGGCGATCCTGGTGCCACTCCATCATATAGGGCCAGAGCTTCTTCAAGTTGCGGAGATCCGGAATGGTAAGCCCCGTCATCATCAATACCATATCGGCCTCGGTCAGCACCTTGAGGAAGAATTCGTCCAACCAATGACTGGTGTCTATCACGATGAACTTGTACATATGACGCAAAATGGCGAATATCTGGTCCAGGCTTTCAATCTCAATTTCGTCCTGTTCTTTAAAATCCGAGGCCCCATGCAAGATTGCCATTTTGGGGTCGTAAGGCTGCATGATTCTCTGGATGAAAGATTGGTCCAGGGTGCCGGCATTCTGGACCAAGTCGGTAATGGAATACGGCGACTCCTGGTCCAGGAAGTTGCCCACATCGGGGAAAGGGCGCCCCAGGTCTATGAGGGCCAGTTGTTCCCCGGTTGATTCTCCCAGGGCCTCGGTCAGGTTGACGGCCAGGGTGGTGCTCCCCACCCCGCCTTTGTGGCCGGTAACCACGATAATGCGTCCCTGCCGGTCCTCCACCGGCTGGACCCGCTTTTTGGCAATCCAGACGCGGTTGATGGCGGATTCCAGGTCGGTCTGGGTCAGGGGCAGGGGTAAAAATTCCCGAATCCCCACTTGCATGGCCCGGATCAAGAAATCCGGCTCCCGGCTATGCGAGCATACCAATACCTGGGAGTGGGGCATCTCCAGCGGGAGATTTTCCAACCACCCGGGGACCTGACTCTCCCCATCCATTTCAACCAGGACTACGTCCGGGGCCGCTTCCTGATATTGGCTGACAAAACTCTGAGGATCGTCGGTTTGACCCAATACCTTCAGTTGTGGGAGCTTGTCCAAGACCGCCTTAATTTCCGGGAGCTGGACCCCGGTCCCAAAAATCACTGAAATGGTGAGATGGTCAAGATTCACGCGTCAATCCCCCTGGTGTGCGGCGAGCGCAGGTTATTGATTGGTCAACTTC